>RZYK01000411.1 GCA_009930355.1 Campylobacterota bacterium
GTTGAAACAAGACTCATCGTAAGTGTCTCAATCACAGCATCTATCAAAACCTGTTTCATACTGATTGATTTTTCATAAAAATTGAGAATAGATTGTTCCATGTTAAAGTATCTCCCAGATCACTTCAGTTTTCTCTTGTAAATAGGCAGTAATTAAACGTGCATTGTGTTCATCTATATTAATAACCAGTGAGCCAACCACATGGTCATTGAGTTTTTCAAGTTTCCCCCAGACAATGTTAAAATTAAGATTCAACGCTCTTGCCATTTGAGTTACAATAGGCTGATACGAGACATTGCTTGGGAAAAATAGCCTTATATTTACCCCTTCTTGCGGGAGTTCTTCATCCTCTCCCAAAAATCGCATCATCTTTTCATCGGGTCTTAAAAAGAGCTCTTCAATGCGCCCAAGTCCAATCACTTTGCCATCTTCTAAAAGCAAAGCACGAGATGCCACTTTTTTAACAACATCCATTTCATGGGTAACGATGATGATGGTAACACCCAATTGAGTGTTAATCTCTTGTAAAAGCTCTAAAATAGATTTAGTGGTATTAGGATCAAGAGCAGAGGTTGCTTCATCACTGAGGAGAATTTTGGGATTGAGGGTTAATGCTCTAGCAATTGCAACACGCTGTTTTTGTCCGCCACTGAGCTCTTTAGGGTAAACAAATTTTTTAGCTTCTAGCCCTACAAGTTTTAAAAGTTCATCGACTCTTTTTTGAATCTTCTCTTTACTGTACCCCCACACTTTCATTGGAAGTGCAATATTGTCATACACATTTTTTTGATTAAGTAAAGAGAAGTTTTGAAAGATCATACCAATTTGACTGCGTAATGCTCCAAGGCCACTTTCGTTTAAGCGCTTAACCTCTTGCCCCAATACATTCACACTACCCTCACTAAAACCTTCCAATCCATTAATACAACGAAGTAGTGTTGATTTTCCAGCACCGCTATGCCCAACGATAGCAAATATTTCACCTGCGTTTACATGTAAAGTGATGTCATCTAAAACTTTTTGATCGTTAAAGTATTTACTGAGGTGTTTTATATCTATCACATTTTAACCTTTACGAGAAATAGTCTAATCCAAAACGCGAGATTATAGCGATTTATTGTTGATAGTTATGACTCAAAATATTATTTTTCATTCATTGAGTAAAAAATGCGTTTAGGAGATGTTGGTGAAAAAAGAGATGTAAAGAGTCCGAAGACTCTTTACATGTAAAGAATTAACCGTTACGTTTTTTAATAATTTCGTCTGCAACGTTTCTAGGAACTTCATCATAGTGATCAAATTCCATAGAGT
>RZYK01000117.1 GCA_009930355.1 Campylobacterota bacterium
TGGCAATACGTTTTAAATTAGCCCTCTATGGGTGTTTGATTTTCTCGTTTTTCGCTCTCTTTTTCATTGAGTAAAAAGCAGAGTTTCAAGCCGTAGAGATAGATAAACCATGAGAGATAAATCCATAAAAAGAAGAAGAGTAAAATACTAAAAGAGCCATAAATACTTAAATAGGTTTTGTTATAACTCACATAATAGACAAAAAGATTTTTAGAAATATACCAACACAGCGAAGCGACGAAGGAGGAGAGTAGGGCACTTTTGAGGTGAATTTTTGTCTTGGCAGAGACAACATACATGACAAAAATAAGAAGCCAAATAATAAAATAGGGCGTAAACTGTACAAAATTAATCGCACTCGTAACAGGTGTTTTTTCTAAAAACATTTGTATGGTCGCTGAGCTGTAAAAAAAGATAATCAGCCCCAAAGGCATAAGGGTTACCATCGTCCAATAGGTCGAAAGCGCTTCCCAAAAACTGCGGGTTTTTGTTTCAAAAATTTTGCTGACAATTTTTTCATAATCCAAAAAAAACATAATGGAAATGTAAAGCACAAAAATGAGTCCTACAACGCCCATATTGCCTGTATTGGCCATAAAATCATGCAAGTAGTGAATCATAATATCTTGCTGAGTGGGAATAAGCGAGCTAAAGATGAAACTTTGCAATTTTTCATAATAAACTTCAAAGAGTGGCAGTTTGGTAAAAAGGCTAAAGGTAATCAGTAAAATAGGAATGAGCGATAAAATTGTGTGAAAACTAAGCGAAGAGGCGTAGTGTGCAAGTTCTACGTCTCTTAACTTTTTGAAAAATTCCACACAATTTTTCGCACTTAACACTTAAAGTCCCATTTTAGAGGGGTTTAAAATGTTATTGGGATCAAAGGCTTTTTTAATCGAACGGAAAAGTTCCATCTCAGCGTCACTGAATGCTAAGTGCATAAAAGGCGCTTTACTGAGTCCTATGCCGTGTTCACCGCTAAGGGTTCCACCCAGCTCCACAGTTGCTTTAAAAATCTCTTCAATAGCAATGTGCCCGATTTCAAGCTGTTTCGCATCGCTTCCATCGACCATGACGTTGGTATGGACATTGCCATCGCCTGTATGTCCAAAGCAGGGCACTACGACGTTGTATTTTTTAGAAATCTCACCAATGGCTTTGAGTAGGGCTGGGAGTTTGCTACGAGGTACGGTGATATCTTCGTTCAGTTTTTTACTGCCGTAAATGTTGATACATTGACTTGCATTACGTCTTGCAAACCAAAGATTTTTCGACTCTTCGGCATTTTGCGCTCGTTTAAAACCACTTCCTCCGTTTTCATTAAAGGCTTTTTCAATGACATCAAGCTGTTTGGTGAGCTCTTCTTGCGTGTTACCATCCACATCGGTAATTAAAATAGCCCCTGCATCTTTTGGCAAGCCTTTGTTGTACTTTTGCTCAACCGCTTGAATGGAAAGGTTGTCTAAAAATTCCATTGCCACAGGAGTGACACCTGCTGCCATGGTTTTATAGACCGCATTCATCGCATCCTCAACACTAGGGAAAATGCCCATGGCTGTTTGTGACATTTTAGGCTTTGCAATGAGTTTAAGGGTAATCTCTGTAATGATGGCTAACGTTCCCTCACTGGCAATGAGAATTCCCGCAATGTTATAACCTGCGACATCTTTAATGGTACGTTTTCCCGCACGAATAATCTCACCGCTTGGAAGCACTGCACGAAGCGCCATAACGTAATCTTTTGTAATACCATATTTGGCGGCTCGCATACCACCAGCATTTTCGCTGACATTGCCACCGATGGTTGAGTACTCTTCACTGGCAGGATCTGGCGGATAAAAAAGTCCTTGGGCTTCGACAGCTTTTTGCAACGCCATATTAATGACGCCTGGTTGAACCACGGCGACCATATTTTCCATATCAATCTCAAGGATTTTGTTCATGTGCTTTTCAAACGCTAAGATAACGCCACCATTAGCAGGCAGTGATCCTCCGGTAAAACCACTACCAGCCCCACGAGGTGTGATGATAATGCGGTGTTCATTGCAGTATTTTAAGATAGCACTGATATCGTTTTCATCACGAGGAAAAAGCACTGCATCTGGCTCATAGCGTGTACGGGTTGCATCGTAACAGTATGCAATCAAATGGGCTTTGTCATCGTAAACATTTTCAGCGCCTAAAAAACTTTTAAAATAATCAATATGCTTTTTTTCCATTGTCTTATTTTCCAATCAATGAAGTGTAGTAAGTGTTGTAATCTTTGATTTCTGAACTTCCCCAGCTAAACCATGAACTTTCAACTGTTTTAATACGAGAGTAAAAAGGAAGTTGAATCTCATTGCTTTGCTTTAATGGAATAGTTTGGATGGTGTTAAAATTATTGCAATCTACAAAATAACCTTTGTCTTTAATGGCAAAGAAAACAAGAGAAGCTGTATTTTGATAGCAGATTTCTTGAAAGAGTTTTTTATCAGGATTTGGGCGATAAATTTTTGATAAATATGCTGCAACCAAATCAGGATGTACCCATGTTATAGAAGGGTAACTTTTCGTAATACTTTTATAGGTTTCTTGATTAGGCACAACAATAAGGGCTCTATCATAAAGGTAATTAAGTGTGACTTCATCCCCTTTAACAGGAAGAATACCTGATTGAGGAAAAGCAGTTTGTGCAAGCATCTCAAATTTTTCAATACGCAATGTTGCATGATTTCCATCTTTACTGATGACATCAACACGTGCAATAATACTTGAAGTTTTATCATCAAATTTGTGTTTTACAATACCACTTGCACCTAAAACAAAAGAGGGTGAATCAGCAACGATAAGCTGTTTTTCATTGGCATCCAATACAGGCGTTTTATACTCTAAAAACGGTGTTTGTGCGTGAGCAAAAGCGCTAAACAGTAGCAGACAAAAAAGCAAGCATAATTTCTTCAACGGGGACTCCTTAAGGGGGTTGAAACCCTTTATGATTTTATAGTGGGATGATTATATCTATAACTGTTTTAAAAAAACTTATTTTTCTATCAAGGAGGGCTTTTAGGTATTTTGTAAGATTTTTTAAGATAAAATCAAGCACTTTTGAGGGGGTGTGTGATGATAAAATGGGTATCTTTATGGATGATTTTTGTTTCGTTTTTAAGTGCATCCTATCTTGAAGAACTGAAATGGCCAAAAGGCGAAACCTTTCTTACTTTTTTAGAAAAAAACAATTTACCACTTAGTATTTACTACACTTTAGATAAAGAAGAACAAGAGTTGGCTGCTGAAATTGTAGCAGGGGTTAAGTATCAGGTTTTAAAGAGTGAAGAGAATCAACTTGAACAAGTGCTGATTCCTATTGGGGAAGAGTTACAGATGCACCTCAAAAAAGTTAATAATGAATTTGTCATGGAAATTACCCCTATTGTTTTTCAAGAAGAGAAACGTTCAGTTGCTATTGAAATTGATCATTCTCCTTATGTAGACATTCTTAAAGCAACCAATAATCATGGATTAGCCAATGAATTTGCCCAATCGTTTAAAGGGGGTGTGAATCTTCGTAGTTTGCAAAAGGGTGATAAACTAGTGCTTTTATTCCAACAAAAACGACGTCTTGGCAAATCTTTTGGTTCTATAAAAATAGATGTGTCTATGCTTGAAACTGCCAAAAGAGAAAATTATATTTTTTATTACAACGAGAACTATTACAACCAAAAAGGCGAAGAGTTAGATAACTTTTTATTAACTAAACCTGTTAATTACACCCGTATCTCTTCGGTGTTTACGCAAAAACGCTGGCATCCTGTTTTAAAAAAATACCGTGCACATTTAGGTATTGATTATGCTGCACCTACAGGAACGCCTGTTCGTTCGGCAGGTAATGGTAAAGTTATTTTTGTAGGAACAAAAGGTGGCTATGGCAAAACGATTGAAGTGAGTCATGATGGTAGCTATAAAACGCTTTATGCGCATCTTAATGGCTTTGCAAAAGGCATTCGTGGTGGACAGCGTGTGAAACAAAATCAAGTCATTGGTTATGTCGGTAACACAGGGATGAGCACGGGACCGCATTTGCATTTTGGTTTGTATCGAAGCAATGTGGCGATTAACCCTGCAAGTGTCGTTAAAGTAGCAAAAAGCGCATTGGGCGGGAAAGAACTTAAGGCATTTTTGAGTTACACAGAGGACTTAAAAGCGCAAGTTCACGTTGCTTTGCAAAGTCATGAAGAACCTTTTAAAGAAGAAGACTTTAATGGTTTTTATAGTTTAGAAAAAAGCAACAGTTAAATTTAGATTATGTTAAAAAATCTCAAATAAAGAGTCTTTCATGATACGATGTTTCTTTAAAAACAGCAACAAATTAGAGGTTATTACCGATTTTAATGATTTTTATGAAAATGAGGACAAAAAAGATAAAGTCGTATGGCTTGATATGCTTTTGCCAACTCATACTGAGATTAGTTTTGTGGAAGAGACGTTTGGGATAGATTTCCCAACCAAACAAGAGAGTGAAGAAATTGAGATATCTTCACGTTATTGGGAAGAAGATAAGAAGATAGAGATTAACAGCTTCTTCTTAATTACGCATGAAGACGGTGCGCACAATGAAACAGTTTCGTTTATTTTACAAGGTAATTTACTGATCTCCATTCGTTATAAAGAGCTTCGTGCGTTTGAAGAGTTTAGTAAGCGTTTTTTCTATGCTCCTCGTGAGTTTAAAAATGGCTATTACATCTTTTCACAACTTTTAGATATTCGTATCGACGCTGATGCGGATATTATCGAGAAGCTTTCAAAAGACATTACTCGTCTTCGTAAACACGTTTTTACAGACTATGCGAACAACGATGAGGAAATCTTGGAAAAAATCTCTTCTTTTGAAGATTTAAATATGAATATCCGTGAAAACTTGATGGATAAACAGCGTATTTTAACCTCCTTTTTAAAGTCAAATAAGTACGATGATAGCTCACTTCGTGGGGATATTGTGATTATGCTTAAGGATATTAAGTCCTTGATTGATTACACCGAGTTTAATTTTGAGAGGCTGGACTACTTGCAAAATATCTTCGTGGGTGTTTTGAGCATTGAGCAAAATAAAGTTATCAAAATCTTTACCATTGTTAATGTCATCTTTCTTCCACCAACGCTCATTGCAAGTATCTATGGGATGAACTTTAAGATTTTGCCAGAGCTTGATTGGAGTTATGGGTATGCTTTTTCACTCGCACTTATGGTGATTTCTGCGATTACACCGATAGCAATTTTTAAGAAAAAAGGGTGGATTTAGGGAATGGAACACACCATTGAAGTGCTAAGAATCGAGGAGTGTGTTTCATCGGTTTATATTAAGCCCAAAAGCATGTACTACGTGCACAATGATGTAAAGAAGCGCTGGGATTTGGTCGATACGCACGATAGTGTTGCAATTCTTTTGTACCATAAAACTTTGGATAGTTTCGTTTTCGTTAAACAGTTTCGCCCTTCCATTTACCTCAAAAATCAAGAGGGATTTACCTACGAGTTGTGTGCGGGTATTGTCGATAAGGATAAAAGCTTGATTGAGATTGCCAAAGAGGAGATTATCGAAGAGACGGGCTATGATGTTCCGCTTGAAAAATTAGAAAAAATCTCTTCGTTTTACACCGCTGTTGGCTTTGCGGGTGGCAGACAAACGCTCTACTACGCCGTGCTAGATGAGAGCATGAAAGTGAGTGAGGGTGGTGGCATCGAGAATGAAAACATTGAAGTCATTTACCTCAAACGTGAAGAGACACTAGAATTTATGTTTGATGAGAGCATCGCTACCACATCAGGCTTGATGTTTGCCTTGATGTGGTACTTTAAAACGTTTGAGAAATAGCTTTACATGTAAAGCGTTTAGAGCATAAAACCAAATAAACTTCTGCTATAATATTTTCATGTACACCGTTGAATTTGTCGAATTTGACACCAAAAAACCATTTACAGAGTTTATCGCTACTTTGGAAAAAAATGAAGTAGCAAAAGTCTTTGCTTCGATTGATAAATTTGTTGAGCTTAAAAATGCTGCTTTACCTGTGGGTGAAAATCTGTCTAAAAAGCTAGATGAGGGTATTTTTGAGATACGAGTGAGCTTACCCAATAAGATAGTTCGAAATTTATACTATTACGTCAGCGGTCAAAAGATTATTATCACGCATGGCTTTGTGAAAAAAAGCCAAAAAACTCCTAGCTCTGAAATCGCAAAAGCCAAAGAGCTAAGGAGACAATACAATGAAAGGATGGCATATGAGTAACTATGAAAAACTAAAAAAAAGCTATATGAGTGATGCTGAATTTGTTTCTATGTACGAAGACGCAAAAACGCAAGTTGATTTGGAAAACGAAGTCCAATACATCAAAGACAAAATTCACACTAACGATACCTCTTTTAACCTTTTAAACGCACTCGATACCCTGCAAAAACATATCAGCGAATACACGCATAAGCGAAAGTTGGC
>RZYK01000118.1 GCA_009930355.1 Campylobacterota bacterium
CTTTCACAGTCCTGTGTTACAGTTAGTCATTGCAAGTGTTAGCTCTATTTTATTTAGTGCCTTCATTCTTTATGATACACAAAATATTATCAGAGGTGCATACGAGACACCCATTGAAGGCGCTATTGCTCTTTATTTAGATTTTTTAAATCTTTTTGTATCTCTACTACAAATTCTTGGTATTTTTGGTTCACGCGACGAATAAATCCTTACATGTAAAAAAAGTGAGTGTGAGAAAACTCTCACACTCACTTTAAATATGTTATAAAACGTGGAAATGTGGGCAACAACCTGTTGCTTTCACACTTAACATGCAGGAACGTTGCCGCTGTCACTTGCATAGTTAAATAAGAAATCATATACATGTTGAATATATGAATCTTTTAATGGTTTAGCATTTGGACAAAACTTTTTCATCTCATCATTCAACTTACCACCATCTTGGATTGCTTTCCATTCTGCTTGTGTGTGTTTTTTTGCCATTGTAGCACCATCAAAACCGCAAGGACCTTTAAGCTCTTTAATAAAAAGCTTCTGACCTTTTCCTGCATCAGCAAGTGCTGCTGTACTTAGAAAACTCATACTCACAATAATTGCACAAAGCAATTTAAAGAATTTTGACACTGTATCTCCTTATATTAAGATTGATTTAAAAAAAATACAGAGATAAACAACCCCTGTATTTTTACATGTAAAAGATAAATTAGCCTAAAGGCTCATTTACTTTGATGTCACACTTATTTGAAGCATCACATTTAATATTTGCATCAAAATAAAGTACACGACTGACATCCATTTTTGCATCTTTGAGTTTCATTTGTGCTTCCATCGCACGACCGCCTGTTGCACAGTTGATCACAACTACTTTTCCTTTAGGAAGTTTCGCTGCAAACTCTGTAGCACTCATTTTACCTGCTTCAATATTGATGGCACCTTTAATATGACCATTAGTAAATTCTGCTGGACTTCGAACATCTATAATTGCAACATTGGCAGGCACTGTTCCTGCAACAATATGTGCTTTATACCACTCACCATCTACCGTTCCCTCATCAACACCTAACTTTACACCATCCACCATTGCAACAGTTTTTGGCGCTACATCCGTTTTTACCTCAGTTTTAGCTGCCCCTCTGGTTGTTTGAAGTTTTGCCTCTTTCCATGCAGGAAGCCCACCTGCATAAACACTTACTTTTGTGTAACCTAATTCTAAGAGTTTATTGGCAACAACGTGAGATTTATGACACTCATATCCCGCACAAAACGTAATAATAGGTGTGTTTTTATCGACAGGGAATCGACCCATTAATTTGGGAAGCTCATCATCATTCATATATAAAGCGCCAGGGATACTCTCTGCTAAAAATTTAACATAAGGTCTAGCATCCATTATCAACGCACTACTATTTTTAAATGCACTTTGAGCAACAGGAGTTCCAACTTCTAAGTAACTCTTTGTTTTCCACTCAGGCTCACCTGCTTGGTAAAGTTTTACGTTTGTAAAGCCTTTACTTTTCAAATGACCTGCAACAATAGGACTTTTTTCGCAATCCCATCCACCACAATAAACAATAATCTCTTTATCTTTAGCCACTTTATCAAGCTGTCCGATGTATTTATCAATTTGTGTATCAGGAATATTCAAACTGGATGGAATCGTTCCTCCTAAATATTTTGGATTTGGACGGGCATCAATTAAAAGCGCCTTTGCACCACTGCGTGTGCCATTGCCAATAGCAGCTTTAACATACGCATAATCAACATCTTGAAGTTTAAATTTCTCTATCAAGCCTTTTACATGCGCCGTAGGAGCATTCAATACTTTTGCACTGGGTGTTGCACCCGTCTCAGGTTGCGTGGCGGTACATCCACTAAGAAGCAAACCTGCAACGACGATACTTGCTCCAAAAATTCTTAACTTCATCTTTTCTCCTTTAAAAGTTTAAATTTCACGTATTTAATGATGTTCTCTAAAATCACTCACAGAGAGAATACTATCAAACAGTTTATAGACAATCATAATCACGCCTAAAGAACCAACAACAATCAATATTTCACCTAAATGAGGAGCTACATAATTAAATGATTTTTCTAAAGCGTAAAAATCATATTTTTCGTAACCCAACCCAAAACGATTTGACATTGGATTGGCATTGCCACCGTAGACAAAAATATAACGTCCAACAAAACCACCTATCACTACACATACAGATGCAAGCAGGGTATAGAGTGATTTACCTGGTTTAACAATAAAGAAAAATGGTAAAGCTAATGTCAATAAGATATAACCTCCAAAATAAATAGGTTTAAAAGGTCCAAAAAGAATTAAAAAAGACCAATCTTTATCAACTGTCATATACCCAAAAACTTCATAAAGCGCTAAGATGGATACAAAGAATAACATCGCTTTTCTAATTAAATCCATTAATTCATTATATTCTTCTTTATTTTTGTGTACTAAGTAACTATAAATACCCATAACACCCAAAGAAGAAACAAAGGCTGAAATAATAAAATAAAACGTCAAAAATGGGAACTCTGTCCAAAGGTGACGTGCAGTATTCATAGAAAATAGCTTTGCTTGAATATAATACTCCACCAAATCCACACCAATGCTTAAAACCAAAATAGGTAAAGCTAAACGTTTAGCCCACTCTCTTTTATTCGTCAAAAGTAAGTAAATTTCAAACAACACAAAAGGGATATACGTACAATAAAGTGGCAACATCAACCACATACCTGCACTTATATTGGGTGTCAAAACCATCCACAGCATATTGAGCATGTTCAAATCCGTTGCGATGGTAAAAAGTCCTGCAAACACCATCGACAAACCAACTGCCATAAATCCAGCTGCTGCTTTGGCAATCACATGAAAACCCATCAACTCGGCTAAGGCAACAAGAAAAATAACACCACTTCCTGTATAAATCATGTACATGTAATTCACAATAAACAGTGTCCATGGGATGTTACGATTTACCTCTCCCACATCACCAAAAACAGCCAAACGCATTGCCTCTTTAAGTGCAGGGTCGGTAGGATTGAGACCTGAAGCATGCGCATTGGCTGCTGCACTAAAATACCTCACATCAAAAATTTCATAAATACCGACCATTGCTAATGCCATAAAGAAATAGCCAAGAAGCATTGTTCTATTAAATAAGAGCCCAAAAATAGAAATCTTGTTAATTTCAAGACCCATAAATGTTATTTTTTCCATTCTTTACTCCTTCTATTTTTTGCTTCTTCGTAAAGAGGTTTAATGTCATCCCATGTATGAATAATCGTATCATGTGATACACTCTGCTTTGCATACGCTTCATCATCGGGTAAGATGTAAAAAAGCTTTGGCAGAGTATTGGTATACTCTTTTTGAAAGAAAAAGCGTTTCGTTTTAAGCAATTTCACCAAATCACTGTTCTCATCATCCAAATCACCAAAGAGTCTTACTTTAGTCGGACAGGTTGCTTGACAAGCTGTTGTCCCACCCGCTTCTAAAGAGCGATGATCACAAAAAGTACATTTATCAACAGCGACCATGGTATCATCCACAAAGCGTGCATCATAAGGACATGCTTCCATACATCCTTTACATAAAATACATTTATGTGGATCCACTTTGACAATACCACCTTCTGCAAAATGGCTCGCATTGGTAGGACATACACTGACACAAGGTGCATCAATACAATGGTTACATTGTGAAGGATAAAGATTTGCAAATGGCTTTCCAAAAATAGTACCTTCTACAACACCAACCCAAATGCGCTGTTTATCAGCACCTAATTGCACGCCATTTTCTTCTTTACACGCTACTTCACACGCTTTACAGTTAATACAATTTTGATAATCTAATGCCATTGCGTAATTCATTTTTACACCCTCCTCAACGTTACAAGCGTGTCATGCATATTTGCACAACCATGAACTGGCTCTATCGTATCTTCAATAATTTCATTATCACTTGCCCCAT
Organism: Campylobacterota bacterium; assembly: GCA_009930355.1. Taxonomy (GTDB): domain Bacteria; phylum Campylobacterota; class Campylobacteria; order Campylobacterales; family Sulfurospirillaceae; genus Sulfurospirillum. Next base: position 3,977 of record RZYK01000118.1, read on the forward strand.
TACGATGCGCAAATGTCATGCCTTCAGATTTTGAACCAAATCCATGAATATAAAATACCGTTTGTGGCACAATTTTTGGTGTTGGATAGGCTTTAATGCGTACTTGACCAACCCTACTCGTTACTTCAATGGTATCTCCAAATTCAATACCCAATTTCTCAGCTTCTTTGTCATTAATCCACAAATAATTTTCATGCATTAATTCTAAAAGCATAATATTATTGACGGTTGAACTTTGTGTAAATTGAGCATGACGTCCTGTAACGAACTTAAATTTTCCCTCAGGAACTTTGATATAATCCTCATCTCTCCATGCTGGCATAGGATCAACTTTTCGTGCAACCATACTGGCAAGATAACATTCTACTTTTTTATTGGGCGTATTAAACGAACGTTTTAACTCTGCAATATCTCCTGGATTAACACATAAATCGTGTAAAAATGCTTCTGAATCATACTCTTCTTCTAACTTAAGCACAGAATAAAATCGCTTATCTTTTGGATAATACTCATACGTATTGTTATCTATCTTTTTAAAATATGAGAGCATATCAGGATAGAAAACACCTTTTTCACGTAAAATTTTCCACGCTTCTTCACCGTATTTGCTCACAAACATATGATGATTGGTCTCTTCTTGAGAGTGCATAAAAGGCTCTGCTAAATCAAAACCACCATCCTCAAAAACTGTCTCTTCATCATCATCTTCAATAGCTTCTTGCACATCTTCATCATATTTTTTCGTAATTTCCCACAACGGTTTTGTCAACTTTTGAGCCAACTCACGCATGATGTCATTTACAGGTTTTGTCTCATACATAGGTTCAATGGCTTTTTCACGCAGGGCAATAGCAGGCTCAATTCCCGCAAATGATTGAACAGGATCTTCTCGTTCCAGATACGTACACTCAGGTAAAATAACATCTGCTAGCATTGCTGTATCACTTGGCATCGTATCAATCACCACAACCAAATCCATTTTCTCAAACATTTGACGTGTTTTTGCAGAATTAGGAACGGAGAGCATTGGATTTTGTTTGTACACAAACATACCTCGAATTGGGTACGGTGTTTTGCCTTCTGCTACCATGTTTCTCCAACCAACCCATGAACCTGTTGCACCCACAACGGCAGCCACATTTTTATCAATACGAGGTTTTGCATTCGCATACATAGGAGCATTGACGGCATGATCGCCTAAAGGTAGTTTTTTACCAAAAACGATACCACCTTTAACGTCAATTCCACCACCAAGAGCAGTGAAAAGTGCCATAGCACGTCGCAATTGAAAATCATTGCTAGACCATGTGGTACGCCTGCCTTGATAGTAAACAGATTGCGGAGCATGCGCCATAAAATCATGTGCCACTTTACGAATTTCTTCTGCTTTAATACCTGTAATTTTCTCAGCCCATTCAGGAGTATAACCTCCTTCAAGAATGTGTTTTTCATATTTGTCAAAATCAACAAAGTTTTTAGCAACATAGGTTCGATTATAAATTTTGGTGCTAATGGCAACATAGGTTAACGCTAAAACAAATGCCAAATCAGTACCTGGACGAATCGGCAAATAAGTGTCCGCATGCATGGCGGTATTGGTATAGCGAGGATCAACCACAACCAGCTTCATTCCTCGACCACGGGTACGCTTAAACATATCCATGGTATCGGGAGTTAAAATTGCTTCCGCACGATTTGCTCCTGCCATAATGACATATTTAGCATTTTCTAAATCAGCTTGACCATACCCTCCAATCGTAAGCGTATACCCAGAGACAGCCGTTTGTAAACAGATCGTTGAGTGATTCAGAAAATTCGAAGATCCAAATTTATCAGCCATGAATGTTTTAAAGGTATGTTCAGCCAATCCTTCACCTGCACAATAACCAATACAGGAGCGATTGTCTTCTTCCTCATCTAAAATTTTCACTATTTTTTCTTGAATATAGGTATAAGCTTCATCCCATGTCGCACGACGATATTTACCATCACCTCTTTCCCCTGTTCTAATTAAGGGGTATTTTAAACGATCTGGATCATAAAGAGCATGAATACCTGCTACGCCTCTTGCGCACAACATATTGCGTGATTTTGGGAAATAGGGATTGGGTTCAAGTTTTGTCACAATGCCATTTTTAACGTACGCAACTGCTGCACACTTATTAACACACATTTCACAGATAGTTGGGACTTTCTTCACAAGCAAATTTTCAGTTTTTTCTTCTGACTTTGCCATAATAGATGTACCACTTAATGCTGTTCCACCAACAACACTTAATGCGACACTTCCTTGAAGAAACCTCCTTCGTGAGATCTCTACTTTCATTGCATCTCCTTATTAAGCTTTGTACCTCAAAAACCTATTTGTAAGTACATCTTATACGTTCTATTGTAAGCGTAAAATCTTAGAAAGAACTTACAAAAGGTAAAAAAAAATGAACAAAAGGAAAGTTATATTAACTAAATAGCCAATTTA
>RZYK01000119.1 GCA_009930355.1 Campylobacterota bacterium
GAACTTGCCCTCAAAAGAGGGGAACATTACATGTAGGGTGAATGACTCTTGTCAAAAACTCTTTTTAAATTACGCTTTACAAAGCATTAATTTAACGGACTTCTCATCGCGTGCATCAACAGTTTTAGCGACTTTCAAACCACGCATTCTTTTCGTTGGTTTTTTAGTAAGAATATGACTTCTAAAGGCAGCGCCTCTTTTGATCTTATTCTTTGCGCATCTAAAACGCTTGGCTGCACCGCGTACCGTTTTCATTTTCGGCATGCTTACTCCTTGTAATTATTCTAAAATCTAAACAGGAAAACATCCCCTCTAGCATTAGAAAACAGCTATATTAGCTTAATTTTCCTTAGAGGGGATTAAAATGAAGAAAGTTAGCTGAAGCTAGACTACTTTTTAGGCGTAACCAGCATATTAATGTATCGACCTTCTAGCTTCGGAGTTTTTTCTCGTTCAGCGATATCTTCAAGCATTGGCCATAAACTTTCCAATACTTGTTCACCCGCCTCAGGATTGGCCATTTCTCGACCACGCAAAAAGACTCTAAATCGCACATGCTTTCCTTCTTCAAGGAATTCTCGAGCATGTTTTATTTTATAGTTGATATCATTCACTGCAATTTTTACAGAAAGTTTAATCTCTTTAATTTCGATAATTTTCTGATTTTTGCGTGCTTCTTTGAGCTTTTTTTCTTGCTGGTATTTAAACTTACCATAGTTCATAATCTTACAAACAGGAGGTTTTGCATCAGGTGCAATGAGCACCAAATCCAAACCAAGCTCATCCGCTTTTGCAAGAGCCTCATTTCTGGTGATAATACCATACTGTGTACCATCATCACCAACACATCTTACTTCAGCAGCCCTAATCTCTTCGTTTAGTATGACTTCTTTGTCTTTACTCAAAAGTGTACCTCACTCAGTTTCTCCTTCATAGTTGATATTAATGCTTCTTGTGTCAAATTATACTGTGTTCTTTCTCTTCTGTCACGTACTGCAACACTCTGGCTTTCAATTTCTGCATCTCCGATCACTAAAATCATTGGAACACGCATAGTTTCGGCATTACGAATACGTTTGTTTAAACTCTCATTTTTAGAAGAAATTTCAACATCAATGCCTTCTTCCATTAATCTATTGGCTAAAACTTTAGCATAGGACAAATGTGCATCTGAAATTGGCACAATCACCGCTTGCGTTGGAGCAATAAAAAATGGAAACTCGCCAGAAGTATGTTCAATTAAAATACCAATAAAACGCTCAAATGATCCTAATATAGCACGATGCAACATTACAGGACGTGCATGTTCATTATTGGCATCTACATAGGATATATCAAAACGCTCCGGCAAGTTAAAATCAACTTGAATAGTACCACATTGCCATTTACGTTTTAGCGCATCCGTAATTTTAATGTCGATTTTTGGACCATAAAATGCTCCACCACCTTCATCAATACCATACTTAATACCATTTTCATCCAACGCATTTTTAAGACCCTGCGTTGCAACTTCCCAATAACGCTCATCCCCAATTGATTTTTCAGGACGAGTTGAGATTTCCATTTCATAATGAAATCCAAACGTATTCATAATAGAATCGACAAAACTTAAAATTTCTAAAACATTTTCTTTAATTTGATCCGGTGTACAGAAAATATGCGCATCATCTTGTGTAAATTCACGTACCCTAAAAAGCCCGTGTAACACACCACTTTTTTCATGACGGTGAACAACTCCATACTCAAAAAATTTAAGTGGTAAATCACGGTAACTTCGAACTTCACTTTGAAACACTTTAATGTGTCCTAAACAGTTCATAGGTTTGATGCCATACTCAGCCTCATCAATAACGGTAAAATACATATTTTCACCATAATTTTGATAATGACCACTGATTTTCCATGCATCTGATTTTAAAATCTCAGGTCCACGTACAGGTTGATACCCTCGCTTGCGATGTGCAGAAAATAATAATTTTTCTAATTTTGAACGCAAACGTCCACCGTTTGGTAACCAAATAGGAAGTCCTGCTCCTACCTCATCATCAAACGTAAAAAGCTTGAGTTCGTTACCAATTTTTCGATGGTCTCTCTTCTTCGCCTCTTCAATCATGGTGACATAATCTTTAAGGCTCTCTTTATCTGAAAACGCTATGCCATAAATGCGTGTCAGCATTTCGCGTTTTTCATCACCGCCTAAATAGGCTCCCGCTACTTTAATCAATTTAAAAAATCGAAGATACTTGGTATTAGGCACATGTGGCCCACGACACAAATCTTCAAAATCACCTTGTTTATAAATAGATACTTCACCATCCGGAATTCGCAACATAACTTCTTGTTTCAAATCGTCATTCGCAAAATGTTTAATGGCCTCTGCTTTGGTTGTATAAATTTTTTCAATAGGAAGTTTTGCATTGGCAAGTTCTGCCATTTTCTTCTCAATCTCTTTTAAATCAGCATCACCAATTTTCTCACTAACACGGAAGTCATAGTAAAAACCATCTTCAATAACAGGTCCAACAAAAAATTGCGCATCTTTATAAAGTGCTTTAATAGCTTGAGCCATTAAGTGTGCACACGAATGGCGAATCACTTCAAGCGCATCTTTTGAATTGTCAAATAAGATTTTGTCTTCGTAAGTCTTAGAGGAGGCAAGGGCAGTTTGTGTGTCGATGAGAAAAGCGCCATCTTTATAGGCGATAACATCATTCATCATAATAAGTCCTTTACTTGTATGAACTCCCAAACCAACGGGAGAACAAAAAATGGTGGCCACGAGAGGATTCGAACCTCCGACCACTACCATGTCAAGGTAGTGCTCTACCAACTGAGCTACGCGACCATATTCCCATTATTAGCCTATTCAAAGTTCTTCCACACACACTTTTGTGTTTAAAAGCTACTTAAAATAGAGCGATATAATACTGAATCAATACTTAAAGCCTCTTTAGAGGGTAAAAACCTTTATTCATTCTCTGTTCATATTCACTCTTTAAAATCATTTTCAACACTATTGACAAGGATACGTATGCATTTTGTAAAAGAACTTTTTAAAACCTATCTCTTACTTTTATTCTTTTTATTTCTTGGAAGATTTTTTCTCTATGTATCTTATGCTGATAGGTTACACGATATATCATTAACACACTCCTTGCTCACATTTATTTATGGAGCGCGAATGGACACAATGGTTCTATCTATTATTCTAATAGTACCCACCTTGTTGCTAGGCATCTTTCCGCATTCTCTCTCCCTCAAACTGACAAACCTTATGAAACTCTATCTCTTATTTTGGTTTCTTATTCTTATTTTTATTGAAAATGCAACATTCCCTTTTTTTGCGCAATACGACGTAAGACCAAACTATTTGTTTGTTCAATACCTTGATGCTCCCAAAGAAATTGCTTCGCTTTTATGGAAAGATTATGCCTTTGAGCTCCTTCTCTCTTTTTTGATGATGGCTATTTTTGCATTGTGGTTTGTAAAATCACGCTTTATTGATCTGGAAAATGCTTTTTTAACACCGTATGGACATCGACTATTGCTTCTAGTACCTATTTTGTTGCTCCTTTTTTTAGGTATTCGCTCATCGTTTGGTCACCGTCCTGCGAATATTTCTGATGCGCTGTACAGCACTAATAGAATCATTAATGAAATCACCAAAAATTCTCTTTACAGTATTGGTTATGCTATTTACAGCAATCAAAAAAACAGTGCTGACATGGTGAAAGAGTATGGGAAAATCTCTCTTAATGAAGCCTATGCACTCACGTCTAACCTTCTTCACATTCCTATTGAAGACACCATGAGACCTTTTTATCGAACGGTTACCACTCATTTTAAGTCCGATAAACCTAAAAATTTAGTCATTTTCATACAAGAAAGCATGGGAGCACAATTTGTACGCTTTAGCGGAGGAGAGTCTCATCTAACACCTAATATGAATCGTCTTGGGGATGAAGCGATTGCCTTTACAAATCTTTATGCCAATGGAACACGAAGTATCCGAGGACTTAGTGCTCTGAGTGCTGGCTTCTTGCCTATTGCTGGAGAGGGCATTCTTAAACGCACAAAATCACAAAATGATTTTTTTACCATAGCTTCCTTATTAAAACCGTATGGGTATAAATCAAGCTTTATTTACGGAGGAGAAGCACGTTTTGATAATATGCGAAGCTGGTATCTTGGAAATGGATTTGATGAGGTTATTGAAGAGAAAGACTTTGAAAATCCTTCATTTCGAAGCACTTGGGGTGTGAGTGATGAGGATTTAGTTATTAAAGCGAATGAAAAATTTAAAACACATGCACAAAATAATGAAAAATTTGTCTCTGTCATGTTTAGCCAATCCAATCATGCACCTTTTGAACTCCCTGAGGGTAAAATTGATTTTGAGCCAAATGAACCTAAACAAAGTGAACGAAATGCTATTAAATACGCTGATTATGCCATTGGGAAGTTTTTTGAACTTGCTAAAAAAGAGGCATACTATAACGATACAGTCTTTGTTGTCGTAGCAGACCATAATGTTAGAGTGTATGGTGATGATGTCATCCCTGTCAAAACATTTCAAATTCCAGCCATTATTGTTGCAAAAGACATTACACCTTTAAAGTATGATGTTCTCTCAAGTCAACCCGATGTTTTAGCCACTGCACTTGATTTGGTGGGTTTAGACCTTGACTATCCTATTTTGGGGCATAGCATTTTTAGTGAACATAAACCTGAAATAGCATTAATGAATTTCAATGATGTCTACGCACTGAGAGAAAAAGATGAGATTGCGGTGATTGGTGCGGGGATGAAACCTCAAACATTTCAGTATGAAAATTTTAAACTCATTCCTAAAACAGCTAACACACAATTAGAGCAAAAAGCACTCAGTGTTATTCACGTTTTAAATGATTTATACGAGAAAAAACTCTACCGTTAAACATCAAAAAGTGTGCCAGATATTATTGGGCACACTTTGGCTCTCTCCATGAACGCCACAAAATAATGACAACGCCTAAGTCAATCATCACATCGGCAAAATTAAAGACGGCAAATTCAAAACCATAATGCCAAAAGAAATAATCAACCACGCCTCCATGCAAAAAGCGGTCATAAATATTACTAAACGCTGCACCAGCAATGATCCCAATGGGTAACGCATATTTATGAAGTAACGCCCGCTCAGAGAGAAGGTATACACCAAGACCACTGACTAAAAAAAGTTGAATGTACTTTAAATACTCATCTAAAAACGAAAGCATTGAAAAAGCAACACCTTTGTTGTAGGTCAGAATGAGAGAGAAATACTCGCCTCTCCAGCGAAACCCTTCTAAAAAAATATTTTTAATAAATTGGTCGACTATAAAAATGGTGCAAAGCGATACAAGAAGCGTCAATACCGTCCTATTCATTTAAAGCACTTTTGAAAAATTTAACGCACTGTTCCATCGCGCTATCAAGCACTTTTTCATCTTGTCCTTCAAGCAAAATTCGCAATAAATTTTCCGTACCAGAATAGCGAATTAAAACCCTTATTTTGTGACTTTCAAGTTCTGCAACCAAAGAGGCATAACCTTTTAGATCAGCGAGTGGAATTTTATTATCCACTTTTATGTTTTGCTGAAGTTGTGGATAGAGTTCAAAAGGATTCAGTAATTGACTCACTTTTTTCTTCTCTGTGAGTATACAGTGCATCACAGCGAGAGCGGCCACTAACGCATCACCTGTTTTAGCAAAATCAGAGAGAATAATATGCCCACTTTGTTCCCCACCAAAGTTAATTTTTTCTCGATATAAGCACTCTAAAACGTTTTTATCTCCCACATCACAACGATACGTTTTAATACCTGTTTTTGCTAAATAATCTTCTAACGCTTGATTGCTCATAACGGTAACACAAACACCTTTGTTAGCTAACCTGTTTTGACTCTGTAAGAAGGTTGCAATTTTGCCCAATAATTTATCGCCATGGATTGGATTACCATTTTCATCCACAACCACCAACCTGTCTGCATCACCATCAAAGGCAAAGCCCACATCAGCACGCAAACGGCGTACTTCATCCCCCAACTCTTCAGGATGCAAAGCACCGCAATTGAGGTTAATATTGCTTCCATTTGGGTCATCATTAATCATTACAACATCCGCACCAAGCTCACTAAAAATGGTAGGAGCAACTTTATACGCTGCGCCATTGGCCGTATCTAAAACAATACGAACCCCTTTAAGTGTCAAAGATTTTGGAAAAGAGTTTTTGATTTGAACAATATAACGACCAATCACATCATCAACTCTTTTAGAACGTCCAATATCAAACTCCATTTTTTGATTTTTTTCAATTAAATCATCATCAAAATAGATTTTTTCAATCTCCGCTTCCTCTTTTTCACCCAATTTATTGCCAAAGCTGTCAAAAAATTTAATGCCATTGTCAAAATAAGGGTT
>RZYK01000412.1 GCA_009930355.1 Campylobacterota bacterium
ACTTTGACGAAGGGGAGAGCCAAATCGAGTGTCAAAGCGTTTATACAAAATATCCATCACTATCGGGATAATTATCTTGTGGATCCAACTGCACCATACGATCATGTGGCAATTTTTGACGAAGCACAAAGGGCATGGAACAAGGAGCAAACAGTCTCCTTTATGAAACAGAAAAAGAACAAGCCTGATTTTGATCATTCGGAACCAGAATTTTTGATATCATGTCTCGATAGACATATTGATTGGGCTGTGATAATCTGTTTGGTAGGTGGTGGGCAAGAGATAAACACAGGTGAAGCGGGTATCTCGGAATGGTTGTCTGCAATCAAAAATTGGTTCCCCCATTGGAGTGTATACATCTCACCAAATCTGACCGATTCTGAATATGCAGCCACAGAAGCAATAGCAGCGCTTCATCAAACAACCGAGGTTCATCTCAATCCTGATTTGCATTTATCAGTCTCTATGCGTTCATTTAGGGCAGAGAATCTTTCGCTTTTTGTAAAGAATCTTTTGGATATTCAAATTGAGAAAGCAGTTGAGTCATTCAATCAAATAAAAGAGAAGTATCCAATTGTATTGACAAGAGATCTGAAAAAAGCAAAACAATGGCTGAAAGAAAAAGCCAGAGGCAGTGAAAGATATGGCATGGTCGTTTCTTCACAAGCTCAACGGCTTAAGCCATATGCAATTGATGTAAAATCACCGATGAATCCTATCCATTGGTTTTTAAATGACAAAGATGATGTGCGTTCCTCTTTTTACCTTGAAGATGTGGCAACAGAATTTCAAGTGCAGGGATTGGAATTAGATTGGGCTTGCATTGTATGGGATGGCGATTTGAGATACTCTATCGATGGATGGAAGACATTTGAATTTAGAGGAAATAAGTGGTTAAACATCAACAAAGAAGAAAGAAAAACGTATTTGATTAATGCCTATCGTGTGTTACTTACCAGAGCAAGACAAGGCATGATCATCGTCGTACCTGATGGTGATGCCGAAGACTCAACAAGAAAGTCGGAATATTACGATTCTACATTTTTATATTTAAAAGATCTGGGGATTTCTGTCATATAACCAATTTTGTAATTCATTCACAAGAAAATGCGTTTATATTGTAATCGGAATAGCCTTAGCTAGTACGCTGACAGTAAGGTTTGCTGAATGAAAAAATCTTATGAGATCTGTTTGAACAACTGAATTAATTGCACACCATGACAATCGAAGTAGACAAAGAGATAAAACTAACTCAACTGGAGCAATCGGATGCGAAAGATATTTTTGAGACGATTGACAGTCA
>RZYK01000413.1 GCA_009930355.1 Campylobacterota bacterium
GCTTTAACATCAAGCCCCATATCAACTGCCTTTTCAATAATATCTTTACTTTTCATGCCTAGTTCTTTTGCTATTTCAGTTATGCGAACCTTATCCATTCGTAGCTGTCTCCTTAAAAGTTTTACCAAAATCCATCATTGCTTTGTGATTTGTTTTGCATTTATTGTTGAGTATCTTCACAACTTTCTTTTCATTGTTTGTCATACATGCCTTGCAGATATAAAAGCTTCTTCCTGTTTTAGAAAAAAGTACGAGTTCTCCATTGATTATTTGCAATCTTTGTAAACTTTCTTGTAAAGCTCTTTGCCTACAAACAATGCACATTCGTATCGGTTGACTCATTTTTGCGCCTGATTATATCAAAATTTAGCTGTTTTTCAGCTTTTTACAATCTGAAATCCATGATTATCTAATTCAAAGATTTCAACCCTAAACATTTCAAAACTATTCTTAAGAGCCGTAGCTACTTTTAAAGCATCTTCACTTTTGACTAAATTAAAAAAAGAAGAACCGCTACCCGATAGCGTACTCATTAAAGCACCACTTTTTAAAGCAATATCCCGTACTTCAAAAAGCTCTTTCATCTGTTTCATCCGACGATGTTCATGCATACAATCCTTTGAAGAAACTCTTAGATAATCCCAATTTTCACTAAAAAATGCCGCTGTTAGTAAAGAAGCCCTCGATAGGTTGTAGACCACATTTTTCATCATATATGATTTTGGTAAAAGTGTTCTTGAGTGTGCCGTTGACATAGGACGATCAGGAATAAGCATCACCACTTTGAGTGCAGAGCTTAACTCTTTTTTTAATGTTTTCACTTTTCCATGTTCAACAATTGAACTTGTAAAGCCCCCAAAAACAGCAGGTGCAATATTATCAGGATGTGTTTCATATACAATAGCCTTATTTAAAATACTCTCTCTATTTACCTTAATACCTGCCATTGCATAGGCACTAGCAATCGCACCAACAATCACAGCTGAACTACTCCCCATGCCTCTTGAAAAAGGTATATTATTATAAAATTCAAAACGAAAAGGGTCTTTTTTTCCCACTAATTCCTGATAAATATCATAAAAAATGGAAACAAAAATATTGTTCTTTTTTAACTTTATGTTTTCTTCACCCTCGCCTTTCACTGAAATACTTTGATAACTCGAAGGTTTAATAGAGACTTCATTATACAGAGCTATTGCCAGACCTAAACAATCAAATCCTGGTCCTAAATTTGCACTGGTTGCGGGAATTCTTATTTTCACACACGACTCCTAAACTGCTGGTAACATATAAAGTGGTTCA
>RZYK01000414.1 GCA_009930355.1 Campylobacterota bacterium
TGTTGTAATATTGCCTCTGTGTCTATCTGAAATTCCATCGTTCAATCCTTGTGTCTTTGAAATACTACCTGATTGACACAGATTTTCTAACGCTCCCTTTCGGTTTGAAGACATCGTTAGCGATAGAGCATCTAGTTGGTCTATTAATACAACAACTTTTTCTTTTCTTGCTAGCTGTTTTATTGAGTCTAAAGTATTTTCAACTCCAAAACACTTTGAAAAAGAATCTTTACTCTCTATGTCAAGTTTATCGCTTTTAATACTTAAATACGCGGTATGATTTTCTATAAGTTTACTTTGGATTTTACTCAATAAAGCAGTTTTACCAATCCCCGCTTTTCCCGTTAGAACCAATAAATCATCTTTATAGTCTTCACTCTTTATAAACTCAAAAATCTTATCAACTTCTGGCATTTCAATAAAACTTTTTTCAATATAAGAACGTGAAGAGGAAAGCAAAATAACTGAGTTTTCGTGGAATGTTTGTTTTATATCCTGCTCGGTTAATATGCTCTTATCAAAGGAATAAGGATAATATTGTTTTGCTATCTTTAGATTTTCTTCAAGTAAATTTTCGATTTCTCCCCAACTCCACACGAGAACAGCAAATCCATATTGGTGTGTCAAATCTATTGCTTTATCTTGTAGTACGGTATCTTGTTTAGAAGAGTTTGCAAAAATAAATGTATCAATATGTGCAAATTTAGCACTAGCTGATTTAACTTCATATTCAATGTCTTTTAAAAGCTCAGCTCTTATCTCTTTGTCATTTCTCATTATTAGTTTATTTTTACACTGATAAACAATTTGTTTTTGATTCGTTGAAAAAGAAAGCCCATCTATTCCACTTTGCTCTTGACCTCTTCTTCCGTACACCTGAAAATCAATGCCATATTTTGCTTCGCATAAATCATTTACTAATGATTCAAATTCTTTTTCATCTGTTAAAGGAAGGAATTGATAGCGACTCATAGCGTTGCTACCATTATAATTTCATGTTGCACGATACTATTTAAAACAGTTTTTTGAATATGAAATAGTGCCAAAACTACAACCTTTATATTTACATGTAAACAATTGTATTTTAACATACAAACTCTTGGCTTACCTGCTTCTATGATGCAATTTTTCACTAAGATAGTTTCCACTATCATTATGAAAAATTTAGAATCAAAATACAAAAGGGAAGAACTATGATTATCTACATTCACGGATTTGGCTCTAGCGGCGAGGCGAGTAAGGCGAAACTGCTTCGTGCGTATTGCCAAGAAAATAAGATTCGCTTCATTGCGCCATCACTG
>RZYK01000415.1 GCA_009930355.1 Campylobacterota bacterium
GGATCAGGTTGCAGACGGAAGGGGAAAAGCTGCATTGCGAGATCAAGGATAACGGCATTGGTTTTTCGGCAAAGAAAAACCAAATGTCCGTCTCGGGCTTTAAAAATGAATCACTCGGCCTGAAACTGACCGAAGACAGGCTCCGGCTGATCAACCAGATGACGCATTCGGAGTATTCCTATTCAATAGGGGATCTTAACGAGAAAGAAAACAATACAACAGGGACTTTGGTCTCTTTACAATTACCTTACATACTGGCAGCATGATAAAGACAATAATTGTGGAAGATGATTTGATGCACGTCGAATCACTGGTAAAAATTCTGCATGAAAATTTTAAAAACGTTCAGATAGAGGCCATTTGCACCAATGTGCCCGATGCTGTTAAAAAAATTGATACCCTTAAGCCGCACCTGGTTTTCCTGGATGTGGAAATGGGCCCGTTTAGCGGATTTGATGTACTGGAAATGGTTAAAAGAAAAGACTTCGAAGTGATCTTTACGACGGCCTATGAGCAATATGCGATCCGGGCCATAAAAACGGCAGCTCTTGATTATGTTGAGAAACCGGTTGATGTTGATAAATTGACAGAGGCACTGGCACGTTACAAGCTGAAAACAGGGGCTAAGAAAATACAAACGCTTCTGGAAAACTTTAAAAACAATAGCGAAGAGCAAAAAGTAGCACTTTATGATAAAGGGTGTTTCCTGTTTGTGAAGTTAAAAGACATCATCCGGTTGCATTCAGAAAATGCCTATACGGAAGTGTTTTACAAAGAGGACAAGAAGGTAATAAAGACACTTACATCCAAGGGAATTTCCTATTTTGAGGACCTCTTCCAGGGAAAAGCCCTCTTTTACAGGGTGCATAACCAACATCTGATAAACATCAATTACATCCGGCAAATGATCTACGACAACGGGTTGAATCTGAAAATGGATGATTCCGAAAAATCGTCCATACCCGTAGCACGTGCCCGGAAAGAAGATTTTATGCTTTTTTTAAGACAAAACGGAATCCTGATCTGACGAAAAAACCGACCGATTTCAAAGTGATACCTACCGAAATCAAAATGGCAATAACGTGTTACGTTTAAAAGAGCTATATTAAAGGCCCTGATCCTGAATAATCTATAGCCATGAAGAAAAAACACAATTCAGAAATTTTTATTGGAAAGATCATTGAACAAAAAGTAAAAGAAAGCCATTTATCCGTTTCCCAGTTTGCTTCACTCATCAGCCGCTCCCGTACGACCATATACGATATATTCAATCGGAAAAGCATAGACATAGATCTGTTGTT
>RZYK01000416.1 GCA_009930355.1 Campylobacterota bacterium
AAAAAAAGAGGTAAAGATGGAAACACAGGCGAATAAACTTCAAGAACTCGTCGGTTCTGCCTCATCCAAGACGCAGAGTCGTACAAAATTTATTGCCATTACCAGTGGTAAAGGTGGTGTGGGTAAAAGTACCGTGAGTGCGAATATGGCAAACGTGCTCTCTAGTAATGGCTATAAAGTCGCTCTTTTTGATGCGGATATTGGGTTAGCCAATTTGGATGTCATTTTAAATGTTCGTATTGATAAAAATATTTTACATGTACTCAAAGGGGATTGTTCTCTAAGCGATATCATTGTACCTATCAAAAAAAATCTTCTGCTCATTCCTGGTGAGAGCGGTGATGAAATTTTAAAGTATTCTGAGCAGTTTGTCTATGAGCGCTTTTTAGAAGAGACAAAAGTACTGGATGATGTTGATTTTATGATTATTGATACAGGAGCTGGAATTGGAGAACATATTCAACTCTTTTTAGAAGCTGCAGATGAGGTGATTGTGGTGACCGTTCCGGATCCAGCTGCCATTACCGACGCATATGCGACCATTAAAATTACCAGCAAAACACAGTCCTATATTCATTTAATTTTAAATATGACCAAAAGTGAAAAAGAGGCGCAACTCATCTTTGATAAAATTAATAAAGTTGCCATGGCAAATATTGGCAATGGATTAAAATTAAATTTGATTGGTAAATTACCTGAAGATAAGCTCATCTCAAAAAGTATTAAACAGCGTACGCTTTTTACCAATGATGCCCCTAATTCTTTGGCATCTTTAGATATGAAACGTATTGTCAATAATTTGGTTTATAAATTGGAACGAAAAGTGCTTAAAACGGATACGTCAAAAGGCTTTGGAAGCTTTTTTAAGCGGATTATTGAGCAATTTTAGATACATTTTGTAAAGGCAATTCATGGTCAAATCAGAAAATTTTATCTATTTTTTTACAACGTGTGGTTTTTTTATAGGATTAATGTTCTCGATACTTAATTTTTCAGAGCCTGAAGAAATACTCTTTTATACTTTAGAGATAACATTAGTGTTTTATCTTATTATTCACGTAGCGGTCATTAGTTTCTTTGATTTTGACAAAATTGCGACATTTATTTTTGATAAAAAAGATCATGAAAACATTGGAGATTATTTTATTCAAGAGCTTGAAAGTAGAGAAAAAGTGATGGATAGTCTCTTAGCCAGTTTAGATAATATGAACCAACAATATGAAAAGTTTATGAAAGGCTCAACTGATAGTAATGAATCCTATGGTCAAAAAGCAGCCTAACCCATACAGCCAAAATCT
>RZYK01000120.1 GCA_009930355.1 Campylobacterota bacterium
AATGATAAAGTTGCTTAGAGTGTTAAGCAACTTTGAGATAAAATCAAAAGCATCTAAAGGTATATTTAAAGAAGTTTGACATGCAGTATAGAGTAAGAGCGTCTTAAGTAAATAATCCAATAGTTCAAGTGGAGCAATATTATGTCTAATATGGTTGTTTATAATGATGGCGAAATAGAGTTAAAAGTTTCAGTTGATGAAGAAACGGTATGGCTCAACAGAAACCAAATATCTGATTTGTTTGAGAGAGATGTAAAAACCATAGGCAAGCACATAAACAATGTTTTTGATGACGGCGAACTTGAGAAGGTTTCAGTTGTCGCAAATTTTGCGACAACTGCTCGTGATGGTAAAAACTACCATGTTGAATATTACAATTTAGATGTCATCATCTCGGTTGGGTATAGGGTCAAATCACCAAAGGGTGTAAAATTTCGCCAATGGGCAACCTCGGTGCTGAAACAGTACATCCAAAACGGTTATGCTATCAACACTCATAAGATCACAGAACAACGTCTATTTGCGCTTGAAAATGATGTAGCTACGATCAAATCTCACATCAAAAACAACACCATAGAATTGAAACAGGGCATCTTTTTTAATGGGCAGATATTTGATGCGTATGCACTTTTATCAAACTTAATCAGCAGCGCAAAAAGCTCTATCGTTCTCATAGACAACTATATTGATGCATCCATCCTGACACTCTTTTCCAAAAATCCCCACGTTACATGTACACTCTATACAAGCAATATTTCTAAACAACTGGAACTGGATATTCAAAAATACACCAAACAATACGGCAATCTCAGTGTTAAAATGACCAAAAACTTTCACGATAGATTTTTAATCTGCGATGAAACTGTCTATCACTTTGGCGCAAGCCTAAAAGACCTGGGAAATAAAGTGTTTGCGGTCAATCAAATGCATATCTCGGCAAATGATATATTGAAAAAGGTGTAGTGTATATGGTTTTATTTGAGGTTGAAAAGATAGAGTTTACAAGAAGCAACTATACAAGGAATTGAATCATGACAAGTGCCGCTCAGAGAGCCGAATTACAAAGCCAAATATGGAAAATTGCGAACGATGTTCGTGGCGCAGTCGACGGATGGGATTTTAAACAATATGTTTTAGGGGCACTTTTCTATCGCTTTATCAGTGAAAACTTCTCAAGTTACATTGAAGCAGGCGATGATAGCATCAGTTATGCATCTCTTAAAGACAGCGTTATAACAGCAGACATCAAAGATGATGCCATCAAAACCAAAGGGTATTTTATCTATCCAAGCCAACTTTTTGTTAATCTTGCTAAAAATGCCAACGACAATGAAAATTTAAATACAGATTTGGCTGCTATATTTTCAGCGATAGAAAGCTCTGCTAATGGTTATCCATCAGAGCACGACATTAAAGGGCTCTTTGCTGATTTTGATACTACTAGTAATCGACTAGGCAACACTGTTAAAGATAAAAATAGTCGTCTTGCAGCAGTTTTAAAAGGTGTTGCAGGACTTAGCTTTGGTAATTTTGAAGAAAATAAAATCGATCTTTTTGGGGATGCTTATGAATTTCTCATCTCCAATTATGCAGCAAATGCAGGGAAATCAGGCGGTGAATTTTTCACCCCTCAAAATGTTTCTAAACTCATTGCACAGCTTGCCATGCACAAACAAACATCGGTCAACAAAATCTACGACCCAGCATGTGGTTCAGGATCGTTACTCCTTCAAGCTAAAAAGCACTTTGACAACCACATCATCGAAGAGGGTTTCTTTGGTCAAGAAATTAACCATACCACCTTTAACCTTGCCCGCATGAACATGTTTTTGCACAACATCAACTATGATAAGTTTGATATCGCTTTAGGCAATACGCTCTTAGACCCGCATTATGGCGATGAGAAACCTTTTGATGCAATTGTTTCAAATCCACCTTATTCGGTCAATTGGATAGGAAGCGATGACCCAACCCTTATCAACGATGAACGCTTTGCCCCTGCTGGTGTGCTCGCTCCAAAATCCAAAGCTGACTTTGCTTTTGTGCTCCACGCCTTAAGCTACTTATCTAGCAAAGGGCGCGCTGCCATTGTTTGTTTCCCTGGTATTTTTTATCGTGGTGGTGCTGAACAAAAAATCCGCCAATATCTGATAGACAACAACTTCGTTGAAACGGTAATCTCTCTAGCACCAAACCTCTTTTACGGAACTTCTATTGCGGTGAATATTCTCGTACTCTCCAAGCATAAAACCGACAATAAAACGCAGTTTATCGATGCAAGTGGACAAGAGTTCTTTAAAAAAGAGACCAATAACAATGTCCTCACCGATGCTCATATAGATAACATCATGGATATGTTTGATACAAAAGAAGATGTTCTTCATGTTGCCAAATCTGTTGACTACGATACTATAGCATCGAACGATTATAATCTCTCAGTAAGTTCTTATGTGGAAGCTAAAGATACGCGTGAGATTGTAGATATTAGGGTGCTCAATGCAGAGATTCAAACCACAGTAGCAAAGATTGACCGTTTGCGTGCTGATATTGATGTGATTGTTGCAGAGATTGAAGGATGAGTGGCGTGAACTATATGGAAAAACTGCTCCGAGGGATTAAAGTGGAGTGGAAGCTTTTAGGTGAAGTTTCAAAAGTATTAAGAGGTAAAAGGTTAACTAGAAGCCAACTTTCAGATAATGAAAAGTTCCCAGTATATCATGGTGGTTTAGAGCCACTAGGTTATTATGGAATGAGCAACAGACCTGCAAATACTACTATGGTTATAAATGTAGGAGCTTCTGCTGGTACAGTAGGATATAGTTCAGTAGATTTTTGGTCATCTGATGGTTGTTTTTGCATAGAACATTCAGCTTTATTGGTTAATAAATTTTTATATTATTTTCTAATTGGTTATCAGCACTTTTTACGTTCTAAGGTTAGAGTTGCTGGTATTCCAACATTAGATGCTTTTGTAGTAGAAAAAATAGAAATCCCTATCCCACCTTTACATGTACAAAGTGAAATTGTCCGTATTTTGGACAATTTCACGGAGCTTACAGCGGAGCTTACAGCGGAGCTTACAGCGGAGCTTCATGCACGCAAGAAGCAATATACCTACTACCGAGACAAACTACTCACTTTTAAAGAGGGCGAAGTTGAATGGAAGGCATTGGGGAAACTCGCTGAAAATCTTGATGCGATGCGTAAGCCTGTTACGAGCAGTTTAAGAGAAGCCGGAAACATTCCCTATTATGGTGCGTCTGGTATTGTTGATTATGTTAAAGACTATATCTTTGATGGCGATTATCTGCTGATTTCGGAAGATGGCGCAAACTTACTTGCAAGGAGCACGCCGATTGCATTTAGTGTCAGCGGTAAAAGCTGGGTCAATAATCACGCACATATTCTTAAATTCAACACATACGTAGAACGAAGATTCGTTGAATACTATTTGAACAGCATAGACTTAACTCTGTATATCTCTGGTGCAGCGCAACCGAAATTGAATCAGAAAAATTTAAATGGAATCCAAATTCCAAATCCGACACTCGCTGAAAAAGAAAAAATAGTCTCCATCTTAGATAAATTCGATGCCCTAGCGACTTCCATGACCGAAGGTCTCCCCCGTGAAATCGAACTACGTCAAAAACAGTACGAGTACTACCGCAATCTACTCCTTACTTTTCCACAGCAAGAGGCATAACCATGACCGATTTGAAACCCATTGCAGAATCAAACAGTTTTATTGTTCTTGATAAATACACTAAAATCGACCAACAAGGCGGAGGCTATCAAACCGAAGCCGATTTAGAGCGTGACCTTGTTCAAGATTTAATACATCAAGGCTATGAATGTTTAACACATGTAAAAACACCCAATACGCTGCTAAAAAATATCCAGATACAGCTTCAAATTCTTAACAATGTACAATTCTCTGAAGGCGAATGGTTGCGATTTGTGGAGGAGTTTTTAGATAAGCCCAGCGATAATATTGTAGATAAAACCCGTAAAATTCATGACAACTACATTCATGATTTTGTATTTGACGATGGACATATCCAAAATATCTACCTCTTCGATAAAAAGAACATTGCTCGCAATAAAGTACAGGTAATTTCACAGTTTGAGCAAACAGGCTCACATGCCAATCGTTACGATGTAACCATCTTAGTAAATGGCTTACCTTTAGTACAGATTGAACTTAAAAAACGAGGTGTTGCGATCCGTGAAGCTTTCAATCAAGTTCATCGTTACAGCAAAGAGAGTTTTAATACCGATACATCTCTGTTTAAATACCTGCAAATTTTTGTGATTTCCAATGGAACCGACAGCCGTTATTTTGCAAATACCACGAAGCGTGATAAAAACAGTTTTGATTTTACGATGAACTGGGCAAAATCTGATAACACATTGATTAAAGACCTAAAAGATTTTACTGCCACCTTCTTTCAAAAAAAAACCTTACTCGAAGTGTTACTTCGCTATTCCGTATTTGATACAAGCAACACGCTTCTTGTGATGCGCCCTTATCAAATAGCAGCCACAGAACGCATTTTATGGAAAATCAATAGTACACGCCAAGCTAAAAACTGGAGCACAACGCAGAGCGGTGGGTATATCTGGCATACCACTGGCTCAGGGAAAACGCTTACTAGTTTTAAAGCAGCAAGGCTAGCAACAGAACTTGAGTTTATTGATAAAGTCTTTTTCGTGGTTGACCGTAAAGATCTTGATTTTCAGACCATGAAAGAGTACCAGCGTTTTTCACCCGATAGCGTTAATGGATCAGATAGTACCGCAGGACTAAAACGCAACATAGAAGCCGATGATAATAAAATCATTGTTACCACCATCCAAAAACTTAACAACCTGATGAAAAGTGAAGACAATCTACCTATTTATCAAAAACATGTGGTGTTTATCTTTGATGAAGCACACCGCTCACAGTTTGGTGAAGCTCAAAAGAATCTCAAAAAGAAATTTAAGAAATTCTGTCAGTTTGGATTTACAGGTACGCCCATTTTTCCACAAAATGCTCTTGGTGCTGAAACTACCGCCTCCGTTTTTGGTCGCGAACTTCACTCCTACGTCATTACCGATGCAATCCGTGATGAAAAGGTGCTCAAGTTTAAAGTAGACTACAATGATGTAAGAGCACAGTTTAAAGCCATCGAATCAGAACAAGATGAGAAAAAACTCACCGCCGCTGAAAACAAACAAGCATTATTACACCCAGTGCGTATCAAAGAAATTTCACAATACATCTTAGATAATTTCCGTCAAAAAACACACCGATTAGGAGCCTTAGGGAAAGGATTTAATGCTATGTTTGCCGTAAGCAGTGTTGATGCGGCAAAGCTCTATTATGAAACCTTGAATGACTTGCAAAAAAGTAGCGACAAGCCGCTTAAAATTGCTACGATTTTCTCATTTGCTGCCAATGAAGAACAAGATGCTGTAGGGGATATTCTTGATGAAGGTTTTGAAACCTCTGCAATGGATAGAAGTGCTAAAGAGTTTTTAAGTTCTGTAATCAACAACTATAATGTCATGTTTAAAACCAATTTTAGTGTTGAGAGCCAAGCGTTTCAAAACTACTACCGCGACCTTTCTTCTCGGGTTAAAAAGCAAGAAATTGATTTGATTATTGTGGTAGGGATGTTTTTAACAGGCTTTGATGCTCCCACACTCAATACCCTTTTTGTGGATAAGAATCTTCGCTACCATGGTTTGATTCAGGCGTATTCACGCACCAATCGTATTTATGATGCCACTAAAACATTTGGTAATATCGTAACTTTCCGTGACTTGGAACAAGCCACTATTGATGCGATTACGCTGTTTGGTGATAAAAATACTAAAAATGTAGTGCTTGAAAAAAGCTATAAAGAGTATATGGAAGGTTTTTCCGATCTTGCTACGGGTGAAGCTCGTCGAGGGTATTTAGATATTGTGGCGGAACTACAGCGTCGATTTCCAAATCCTGATGAAATCGAAAGAGAGAAAGACAAAAAAGAGTTTGCAAGACTCTTTGGTGAATACCTTCGCGTTGAAAACATCCTTCAAAACTACGATGAATATGCCAGTTTGCAAGCCGTTCAAAGTTTGGATATGACCAATCCTGATGCTGTTGAAGAATTTAAGGCAAAACACTATCTAAGCGATGAAGAGTTAGCTGCAATTCGTTCCGTACAAATGCCAACCATACGAACAATTCAAGACTACCGTTCAACCTATAATGATATTCGCGATTGGCTTCACCGCGAAAAAAAAGGTGCAGAAAATACCGAATCAACAATTGATTGGGGTGATGTTGTTTTTGAAATAGACCTTCTTAAATCACAAGAAATTAATCTTGATTACATTTTAGAGTTGATTTTTGAAAATAACAAAA
>RZYK01000417.1 GCA_009930355.1 Campylobacterota bacterium
CGAATCATTTTGTCTGTTTTTCCAACATTACATTTCATAATAAACTCCTTGTAGTTAAATTGGAGTTATTATATCCTATTTTAAAGAAAATCAATTCTTTTACTAAATGATAAAAATTACTATTGACAAATATTTATTCTTTTGTTAGAATGTCATCATCAAAACAAATTAAAACGATAAGGAGTTATTATGGCATGTGATACCAATACAGTCGAAGCAAAAGCTTCTCAACCTAATACAGAAAATCAAAATTCAGAAATGAAAGTACAGGAGAAAAAATCAATGAGTTCATCTTTAGTTTTACAAAAAGCCCCAGAATTTAAAATGGATGCATACGACGCAAAAACAGGTCACTATACAACCGTAAACAGTGAAGATTATAAGGGTAAATGGCATGTCGTTTGTTTCTATCCAGCAGATTTTACGTTTGTATGCCCAACGGAAATTGCCGCAATGAACGCTAAATACGATGAGTTTCAAGAACTCGGCGTTGAAATCTTAGCGGTTTCTACAGATACTAAGTTTTCACACAAACGTTTTGTTGAGACAGAGCCTATTTTAGCAGGTCTAAAATTGACCATTGGTGCAGATCCAACGGGTACTGTAAGTCGTGCTTTTGGCGTGATGATTGAAGATGAGGGCGTTGCGCTTCGTGGACGTTTCCTTATCAATCCAGAAGGGGTATGTGTCGCACAAGAAGTTCAAGCACCAATGGTTGGAAGAAACGTAAATGAATTTTTACGCCAAGTGCGAGCATGGCAACATGCGAGTAAAACAGGTGAGGTATGTCCAGCAGGTTGGAGACCAGGTAAGAAAACATTGCCAGTAGCGACGGATGTTGAGAAAATGACAGGTCGTGTAGGTGATTATATTACCATCGAAGAGATTCTATCGTAAGAATCCCTTATATCCTTCTAAAAAGGATTGGATGCCCTCTTGTGCAAAGAGGGCGTCATTCCATACTTTGCTATCAATTAAATCATAATAAGCTTCTTTTAGCACATACGTGTAGGCGTTAATTTTTTTGTTTTCCACCAGAAGCTCCACCTCTTTACGCTCGTAATACTCGCCTTCAAAAGTATCAAGGATAACCAAATCTTCGTCTGAAATTTCATAATAGACACGACCTTCAACCCACTCATTGGCTTCAAAAATGACAGGATAGACATCATTTTTAATCGCACGGCGTGCGTAGCCTTGCAAGGTGGCTTTTTGCGAAAGGTAATGCCCTCTCACCAGTCTGTGCCAAACATCTTCAAACATCAATGATCCATACGTAAAGAGGTGTTTCAT
>RZYK01000418.1 GCA_009930355.1 Campylobacterota bacterium
TATCTGCGGGGAAGTCCTCAACCAAGATAACGAAGAATTCCATTCCTGGGAGGAGGCCAAAGCAGCGGAGAAAGCAAGTGGATGGGTAACAAAGAGGCGCAACCATACTGGGTGGATATTTGTCCGGAGTGCAGAGAGGAGTAATTATGGCAGAAAGAAGAATGTTTGCAAAAACAATTATAGATAGTGATGCTTTTCTTGATATGCCCTTATCGGCCCAAGCCTTATATTTTCATTTATCAATGAGGGCTGATGATGACGGTTTTATTAATAATCCCAAGAAAACTCAAAGAATGATAGGGTGCAATGATGATGATCTTAAGTTGTTAACCGCCAAGAAGTTTATTATCCCTTTTGAGTCTGGAATAGTTGTAATAAAACATTGGAAAATACACAACTTTTTAAGGAATGACAGATATAAAGAGACTGTTTATCAGAAAGAAAAATCAATGCTTATAGAGAAAAATAACAAAGCCTATTCCCTAGTAAACGAGTATGGTATACCAATGGTTGACCAAATGGATACCCAGGTTAGGTTAGGTAAGGTTAGGTTAGAGTTAGGTAAGGATAGGTTAGGAGAGAGTGAGGGTAAACCAGACCAACCTCAACCCGCGCCCTGTGGAAAACTTCCTTTTGGTGAGTTTGGGAAAGTACTACTTACCGAAAAAGAAGTATCAGTCTTAAAAAAAGAACTCGGGGAAGCCAACACAGATAAATATATAAAAAAACTTGATATGGGAATTGAGGAAAAAGGATATAAAACCAACAATCATTTTATAACCATTAAAAAATGGTTTGAAGAAGATCAGGAGAAAGAAAGCAAAGAGCATCCAGGAAGTAAAATCAGAAATCTTAATGGATTTATTAAGTGAGGTGCTGGATGAAAATAAATTTTATTATACCAGGAACGCCGGTAGCTAAAGCAAGACCAAGGTTTAGCAGAAACGGAACATATACACCAGAAAAAACGGTTAATTATGAAAACCTGGTTAAATATTGCTACATGGAACAATGCAAAAAGAAATGGTTAATGGGCGCATTAGATATAACTATAAAATGTTATTTTCCAATACCAAAAAGCACCAGTAAGAAAAACAGAGAATTAATGATCCAGGGCAAGATAAGGCCAACAAAAAAACCGGATTATGATAATTGTGCAAAAGCGGTATCAGATGCTCTTAATGAAATTGCCTATAAGGATGATTCCTACATTGTTGATGCTCATATTCATAAATATTATGGGGAAGAGCCAAGAGTGGAAGTAGGAATTGTGGAGGTGGAGTGAAGC
>RZYK01000419.1 GCA_009930355.1 Campylobacterota bacterium
TTTCTAAAATAGTCTAAAAAAACTGCTTCATCATCAATTTCAATATGAAACACTCGTACATTTTTTTGTGCTACTTTCATCGATCAATCATCTTCTTTGCAGCATCTACAATACTAAAAATACTCTCTTTAAGCCATACTTCATCCATCCACTCCTCAGGTCTTACATCCACCCCCTGGACATACATACCAAAATGCAAATGATCCCCTAATGCAAGACCTGTAATACCTGTTTTTGCGATCGATTCTCCAGCTTTTACCACATCACCTTCTTTGATCATATAGCTTGAACAATGGCCATAGAGAGAATAAACACCTAAGCCATGAGAAATAATAATATTATTGCCATAGATACCGTTTTCACGGGCAAAAACAACAACACCATCATTAGACGTTTGCATAGATGCTTGTGCATTACTTGCAAAGTCTAATCCTAAATGGAACGATTGACTCACAGGCTGTTTATTATATTCATAAAAACGATGATCCCCAAAACTTGCAACAACTTGACCATTTCGTAATGGATAAAAAGGTTTAAGATGAAACTCTTTTATCAACTCTACAGGAACACTGGAAGTCGCTTTTAAAATAGCCTCTTCATTACCTTGACGCATATTTTCGTTTACATATTTAAATTTTTCTAACGCAGGAAGTGAAGATTGTGCTGGCGCCATTTCTGAAATAAGATCAGTAATTTTACCCTCTAAAAAACGATCATTTAGAGCGATCGTCGATGTTTTATATTTTTTATCTTGAAGAAAATAGGCAATATGTGATCGGCTGACATTTCCTGCTCTATCCATAGCTACAATAGATGCGCTAAAATTTTCAACCGTTGTAGGCCACGCAACAAACGAAATATAATAACCCTCTTTATAAAAAGGTGTTGGATAGAATTTTTTTCCAAAATTTGTTTCAATATATAATGATTTCATAGCTTCGTCATATGCCCTAAACACAACCGTAGCAATACCACCTTTTGTAATTTTATATGAGTTATTGACTATAGTCACTTCAGGACGTTTGGTATCAACCTTAATGACGGTTTTAGCATACGCACTATTCCCTGCAAAAAAGTTCCATTTGCTTTTATCAACCACTTTAATACTCAGTTCAAACACTTTCTGATTAGGATTAAGTCCTGCTTTTGGAAAAGTCACATTGACATCAACAATCTGTTGCATGGCTGTTATCTCTTTTGACTCAAGAACAACACTTTTCTCGCCATCAAACAAAGAAATCTCTACAAAACGAATACCACTTTCATCTGCAACTTGAATCTTAAGA
>RZYK01000420.1 GCA_009930355.1 Campylobacterota bacterium
ATTTTCATACTCTTTTACCTTTTACAAATCTTCTCTGATACGCACAAACACAGGAAAACGAGGTTTTCCATTTTTCGTTAACTCTTTATATTTATAAGTGATTCTTGCACCAATAGCAGGTGGTTGTTGGCGTTCTGCTTCACTAAAACCAGAACCGATTTTAAAGACAATCCCTGCATCATTTTTACATGTCAAAGAGCCCAGAACATCTTTGTATTTACCCTCACCTTTGTGATGAGAAAGAACACGACACTCAGCGTCATGAAAGGTTTTCACTTTCAGCGAATAGGCATCCCTTGTGGTCACATAAGGCGCATTAGGATGGCGAATCACCACACCCTCGCCTCCTGCTTTTTCAACTTCGTGTAAAAAGCGTTGAAGCTCATTTTCATCTTTACATGTAAACTGCGGAGCTATTTTTAAATAATCCACAGAATGCGAACTTAAATAATAATCCAACTTTGCTAAGCGTTTCGTTAATCCACCCGCTTCTTTGGGAACATCAAACGCATAAAACGCAAGCTCTCTCCATCCCTCATGCGCCTTTTGTTGCATCACAATGGACTGAATGTGTTCAAAATCACCCCGCCTACTCCACAACTCTCCATCCACAGCAAAAGGAGGAAAGTCCTTGGTAAACCATAAAGGTGTGGCAAAGATGGTACCGCCTCTGGAGATGAGCTTCTCTCCATCCCAGTAGGCACGCACCCCATCCATTTTCTCACTCATTAGCCACCCTGAAATATTTTGGTCTTTATAACTCTCAAGCAGTAAAAGAGAAGGCTTATCTGCCCAAACTAAACATGCGAAGAGAAACCATATGCCAAAAAATCGCATTATGCCTCGTATTTATTCAGATACCACTCAATGGTTTTCACAATGCCACTCTCAAAGTTCTCCTCAGCAACCCAACCCAGTTTTGTCTCAATTTTTGTTGCATCAATGGCGTAGCGTCTATCATGCCCCGCTCTATCTTCCACAAAACTGATTTGCTCTTTATATGAATGTTCTTTTGGTTTTAAGGTATCTAAAATTTCGCAGATTTTATGGGCAATGTAGAGATTATCCCGCTCATTTCGTCCACCAATATTATAGGTCTCTCCTGAAATTCCATCATGAAAAACGAGGTCTATCCCTTTGCAATGATCTTCCACATAGAGCCAATCACGAATGTTTTTCCCATCCCCATAAATAGGAATATTTTGCCCACTCAAGGCTTTTCGTATAATGGTGGGAATCAGTTTTTCATCGTGTTGTTTGGGGCCGTAATTGTTGGAG
>RZYK01000421.1 GCA_009930355.1 Campylobacterota bacterium
GGGCGTTTATTAGTGTTGTAAGCCTTTTAATTTGTGGTATTCTGCTGAGCTTGCAAGAAGCTCTTCATCGCTTCCTAATGCACAAATTTGACCATGTTTTAGGAGTGCGATTTTGTTTGCTTTTTTAATGGTTGAAAGACGATGTGCAATAACAAAAGTGATTTTATCTTTGATAAGGTTTTCAATAGCTTCGGTTATTTTTTTCTCACTCTCTGAATCAAGTGCTGATGTTGCTTCGTCAAGAATTAATACCTGAGGATTAGTATAAATGGCACGTGCAATAGCAATGCGCTGTCTTTGTCCTCCTGAAAGATTCGTGCCAAATTCATCTAAATGGGTAAAAATACCCTTAGGTAATGTTTGGACAAAATCATAAGCATTGGCTTTTTGTAAGGCATCAATGACTTTCGTTTCATCTATTTCTTTACCATATGCTACATTAGCAGCAATGCTATCGTGAAAAATATAAACCCTTTGTGTCACCATAGCGATATTTTCTCGAAGCTTAGCGAGTGAAAAATCTTTAATATTCATTCCATTAATACTAATAGCGCCCGCACTTGGGTCATAAAAGCGCATGAGCATATTCATAAGAGAGCTTTTCCCTCCACCGCTATCGCCAATGAGTGCTATCATTTCACCCGATTTTGCGACTAAATTAACATCATGGAGTGCTTGTTTTTCTCCGTAATGAAGGGAAAGATTTTCAAAAGAGATGCTCTCTATTTTTTCAGGTAGGGTTTGTGTTCCACTTTCAATACTCGGTGTTTGGTCTAATAAAAAGAAAATACGTTCACTAGCTACCAAAGCATCTTGCATTTTATTGTACAAGGAGGAGATTTTTTTAATGGGAGTGTAGAGCATGAAAAGGGCTGTTAAAAAAGAGAAAAACGAACCAACGCTCATATGTCCATCAATGACTTCTCCACCACCAACAATGACAACAACAGCCACACCCACCGCCCCTATGGTTTCCATTAATGGACTGACTAACTCATTGACACGTACGGATTTCATTGTAAGTTTAAAGTAACGTTCGTTATCATTTTTAAAGAGGGTATGTTCATACTTTTGTGCATTATTAGCTTGAATGACTTCAATATTATTAAAAATTTCACTTAGCTTTGCAGTAATATCTGAAATTTTTTCTTGCGATGCTTTGGATATCTTCTTCATTTTTTTAGCCAGTTTACGTAATGGATAAATGGCTAAAGGCATAATAATGAGCGCAAAAAAAGCAAGTTTAGGACTTTGATAAATCACCACA
>RZYK01000422.1 GCA_009930355.1 Campylobacterota bacterium
AAAGAGTATGATGCCACGGATGTGCTCAAAACACCTTTTATTCAACGTGCCACAGAGCTTTTTGAGCCTAAGAAAATTCAAATTCAACAAAAAGTTTAGTATGGAAACGATTCTTATCTTGAACACCGGTGGTACGTTTAACAAACGATACAATCCCTTAAAAGGTGAACTTGACGTTCCCAAAGATTCTCTGGCAATTGAGTCAATTTTACAGTACTGCCCCAACACTGCTTACACCCTTTTAAATCTTATTCATAAAGACAGCTTAGAGATGAATGATAATGATAGAGAGTACCTTGCTCAAGCTATTAAAGCCTCTTCTTCTGAAAAAGTCTTAATCATTCATGGCACTGATACGATGGATAAAACAGCCACATTTTTATCTTTACATGTAAAGAATAAAATCATAACACTCACGGGTGCAATGGTTCCCTTTAGTATTGACCCCGTTGAGGCAACAGCCAATATAATGTTAGCACTTGGAGATTTACATGTAAGGAATGAAGCAGGAGTGTACATTGCTATGCATGGCAAAGTTGCACCGCACACACAGCTTTATAAAAATAGAGTTAAGGGTATTTTTGAGCCTTGTTAAGCTCGTAATGCCTTCGTTTTACGAAAGATAAAGTGACCCATCACAATCACATAATAAGGATACATTACCACGCCAACAAAGGGAATAAACGTCATAGCAAAACAGAGTAATGAAATCCCTCTCATTTGACCCGCGTATAAGCGTTTTAACTCTTTATACTCCTCTTTTGTGTTGAGCATCGAAGAAATTTCCAAAACCAAAAGTTTATGAAAAAGATAAAACACGGGGAGCAATAACACAAAATTAAACACAGGAATAAACACCAAAGGCGAGAGAAGAATAAACAACACTGTTGTGACAAGAATACTCTTTAACATCACACCGACATATCCTAAAAAACCAATGCCTTTAAATGCTACATGAGGATAATAATTTTTTGCAATTTCCCCAATAAAATAACCTGCAAAAAACCCCACAATAACAGAATAAACCATTAAAAAAAGATAATAAACCACCATCGCAGAGGTAAAGAAAAAGAGAACAGAGACTAAGGTTTTAGTAATAAAAATTAAAGAGATAAATCCAAAAAGCCAACTCTGCTCTAAACTCCCCTCAAAACTCTGCAAACTCTCACTAAGCCACAAAGAAAGAGCACCCATTCCGCCAAATAAAAGCCAAATAGCCCCTATAAAAACCAAAAGGGTTAATAAAAAAGAGACCAAAGAGATG
>RZYK01000121.1 GCA_009930355.1 Campylobacterota bacterium
CTCTTTTTTATCTTTTAAGTAATGTCTATGTGGCGGATTGGCTCCTAAAACCGCTGGAAGAACCTTACAACCAACCTTTACATGTAAAGGCTGTGGATGCCGTTATTGTTTTAGGAGGAGGGCACACGTACGGAGTTGCTAACTTACCACTGAGCAGTGATGCCTACAAGCGTATGATGTGGGGATTTATGGTTGCCAAATCACACAAACTACCTCTGCTCTTCAGCGGTGGTGGTCTACACAAAGAGTACCTAGAGAGCGATGCCTTTTTAGATAGCCTCAAAGAGCTTAAGAGCTATCTTGACATTGCAACACCTAATTCTAAGAGCTTAGCTACCAAAGAGTTCTCTTTACATGTAGAAGATAAGAGCCTCGATACCTACCAAAATGCGCAGTTTAGCAAAATGGCTTTTGAGAAAGCAGGTATCACTGAGCCAACGATTTACCTCGTAACATCTGCCTATCACATGGAACGCTCCATCATGCTCTATGAACATTTTGGTTTTAAAGTCATACCCGCAGCGACTAATTTTAAAATCAATCATCGAAAAAAAGACGGTTGGGATTACCTGCCTAGCGCACATGCTTTGCATAAAAGTTACATTGCTTTGCATGAATATGCAGGGCTTTTAAGTCTAAAACTGCGGGGGATTTAATCTTTACATGTAAAGATTATTGGCGTTTATCGTTGGTGATTTTATAGATAAAACTAAAGACTTCCGCTACGGCTTTATAGAGCAAGGGCGGGATTTCTTTATTGATTTCAATCTTTGAGAGCAATTCCACCAAATCGGCATCTTTTTTAATAAAAATATCGTGTTCTTGTGCGAGTTTAATAATATTATTGGCAACCTCCCCTTTACCCGAAGCGACCACTTTGGGTGCGCCTTGTTTTTCTCTATCGTATTTTAGCGCAACAGCTTTTTGTGTTTTGGATGTTTGTGTGCTCATATGGTTATATTAATCCCAAATTGAAGTTCTTCACCTTTAAAATAATCCTTTTTAACCCGTTCAACATCTTTATATTCTAACATTTTCACATTTCCTGTGATGAGTCCTACTTCATTAAAAGCCCGTTTGAGTAAGCTTAAATGCTGTGTTAGCTTATCATTTAACTCTTTTTTTTGTGTTGCAATCGTCATATCAATATACTTTTCATTGGAAAGTATGAGCATCATATTGAGTTTACCATACGCTTCCAAATCCAAATCTAATTGGCAATGAAACTGCTCATCGCTACTTTTTTTCATCATCATAGACCCACCTTTTAAGCCATCCCAGCTAAAAGGAATGTACAAATGCGTGGAACTGCTCACATACGAGACGAGCTGATGGTACTCAATTTGGGTTAAAAGCCGATTGGTAATCTCCAAAGCTTCTTTGTTTTGTCCTGAGAGAGAAAGTGTGTGATTAAGCTTGGTGAGAACCCCTTTCATATCGCTCAAAAGCTCGACATCACTAGGGTCCAAAGCCAATTTTTGTGCCATTGCTTTGCCTACAAATAACTCAGGTTTAATCAAAGCATGAATCTCTTTTTCCAGAACCTTTGCTTTATCTAAGAAATCAGCATGTTTAATGGTTGCAGGTTCCATAAGCTCTATCTGTGCCTTTAAACGATTCACGACCATCTGAAGCGCTTCCTCAACCGTTTGAGGAAATTGGGATGCTACTGGCATAAGAGAAGAAGGAGTTACAAGCGTTTGTGGCATTCCTTCTTTTCCATCTAAAATAATTGGAGAACCCACCTCTTTCGTAAGCGTTAATGGATCAAGTGCACCCTTTAAAAGGCTCTCTTTGGCTAAGAGTTGATCCACTTGAGGCTGAAGCTCTTTAAGATTTAAAGCGGGTAAGTGCTCCTTAACAAGCTCTAAGAGCACTTTAACTTGGGTTGTAAAATTGTGTTCTACTTCCATAGAAGAGGGATAATTTTGTACTTTTGAGCCAATTAAATCCATCTGTTTCAACGCATAATCAAGCTTTTGAACATTGGTATACACCTCTTTAAAACTGCCTAATGAGGCGGAAGTTTGCTCTTGCTTGACATTCTGTCTAAAGAGTTCTAAAAGCTGTTTTAAACCCTCCTGAGACTCTTTTGTAGAGAGTGATGAGGTGTGGCTAAGCTGTTCCAAAAGAGGTGCTATATCGCGCAGTGTGCTAGCATTTGCTTGCGCTGTCTCTTTTAAAAGGGTTTGAATGTTGATTGTCAACCCTTTCAAAAGGGTTTCTACTCCTTTTTGGGTTGCTTCTTGCGCTAATTTTGATTCAAAAAAGATACCAGAATGATTGACCTGTTGCGCTAGAACTTTCCCGTCAATCGTTTGGATATTTTTAGCAAATAACTCCAAAAGAGCTAAAGGTTTCGTAGTCATGGCATCAGGCTTAATCAAAGAAGGAAGCGTTTTAATATCTTCTGCAAAATTACCCATATTTTTGAACAATTGATGATTTTGCAGTATCTCAAAAATAGCACTTTTTGACTTTGCTTCACTTACTGCTGCGCCAAGTAACGTTCCAATAACTTCTTGTGCATTGTTAGGAATACTTTTTTGCGGAGACGTTAAAAAAGGAAGTTCTTTCGCATGCTCTTGAATGATCTTGGTCGCATTCTCCTTTGCATTTGCTTTAGGATCAAGTGTTTGAAGTTGATTTGCAAGCAAAGAAGCCGTGCTGATTTCCATTATTTAACCTTTAACAGACAAAATCTCATAGACTCATGCTTTTGAATGACTGTTATCTTTTGTTTTAATTTTAAACAACCACTCCGCCATGGTTTTCTCAAACCCTATCGGCAAATTATCATAAAAATGAAGGGGTTTTTCCAAATACTCCTGATCAACCCAACCGCCAAAATCATGAGGATAAAGGTAACCTTTAGGAGAAGGGCTTTTAAGATGTTCAGGCACTTTGAGTGCTTTTTCATTTTTTACATAGGCTAACGCTTGATTAATCGCGTTATAAGCGCTGTTAGATTTTGGACTACATGCAAGGTAAATAAGGCATTGTGAGAGAATAATACGTGCTTCTGGATAGCCTATTTTACTCACAGCCATCAGTGTACTCGATGCCAAATTGAGTGCGTTAGGGTTTGCATTTCCAATATCTTCACTCGCTAAAACAACCAACCTTCTGGCAATAAAATCAGGACTTTCCCCGCCATCAATTAAACGAGCAAGATAGTACAGTGCAGCGTCCACATCTGAACCTCTCACACTCTTAATCATGGCGCTAATCAAATTATAATGCGTATTGTCTGAACTCACACCATCTTTAAGTGCACTTGGGCGCAGGGCTTTAAGGGTTTGCATTCTTACATGTAAATCCACTTTGAGCGCAAATTCAAGAAGATTCAAAAGGGAGCGACTATCGCCTGCGCTGGAACTAATTAGGTATGCACGAGCATCTTCGTCCATTTGAAACTCAATTTTTTCATGCACACGTTCTAAAATAGCCTCCATATCTTCACTTTCCAACGGATAAAATTCAAAAAGCATCATGCGTGAACGAATGCCAGAGCTTAGAACAAAATAGGGATTTTCAGTCGATGCTCCAATAACAATCGCCTCATGGTTTTCCATGGGCAATAAAAGCACCTCTTGTTGTGTCTTGGAGAGTCTATGAATCTCATCAATAAAAATAAGCGGTTTTTGAAGAGCACCTCGGTGCTGAGAGAGAATTTTACGAATCTCTTCCACCTTAATGCTGGTGGCATCCAATTCGTAAAATGGAAGCTCTAATGCATGCGCTACGATACGGGCAAGTGTTGTTTTACCAACACCTGCGGGTCCAAAGAAAAGTGCGTGGCTCATAGAACCCGATTTTAAAAGTTTACGAAATGGGCTATTTTCACCACTCAAATGCTTTTGACCTGCAAGCTCTTCAATCACTTTGGGGCGAAAGAAGAGGGCAAAGTTATTGATCATTGCCTTGTTCTTTCTTCACATACTCAAGATAATCACGCAAAGCCGTATATTCGCTTGCACTAAAAAAACGGTGTTTGCCAGGTTTGAGCATTCCCAAATCAATTTTGCCATAACTCACACGTTTTAAATCCACAACATCAACATCAAAATAACCGAAAAAGCGTCTGAGTTCTCTATTTTTTCCTTCATTAATCGTTACTTTAATCGTTGAAAAAGTAGGGGAATTTTTAATAATACGATAATTAACAAATGGTGCAAAATCCATTGCATGAATTTCACTTTTTGTATGTCCACCTTTACGTGCATCTTCTAAAGAAAGTCCTTCTTGCATCGCTTTTTCCATAGCAGGACTTACTAAACCATTAATTTTCACATAGTAAACCCTCTCCAAATCTCCATGCATCAAAGCCGATACCACAGATGGAGAATCACACAACAGTAGCAATCCTTCACTAGCAAAGTCTAATCGTCCCACACTTAAGTAATGCGCAAAATTTGAAGGAAGCGTATCGTAAATTGTTTTACGACCACGGTCATCTTTTTTACTCACTAACTCACCTTTTTGTTTGTGATACACAATGACCGAATAGCCATGCTTCTCAAACAAAGCCTTGCCATTTAATTCAATTTTATTTTTAAAACTCACCTGCGTTGAAAGGTCTTCCACTACCTTCCCATCAACTTTTACATGACCTGCTTTAATGAGTTCATCCGCCTCACGCCTTGAGTAGTGCGTGTTATGCGAAATCATTTTATTTAATCTGGTTAATTCCATTTATTTTATTCCTGCTTCCACCAAATGGTGGATATGTAATACCCCTTTGAGCATACCTACTTTATCGGTAATGGCTAAAAGTTGTATTTTATATTTTTCAATAAACGCTAAAGCATCACTCGCTAAAAGCATCTCGTCCTCTAATCTTTTTGGATTTTTACTTGCATACGCATAGGCGTTGGCATCCATACTAAAATCATCACGCATTAAAGCTCTACGTAAATCGCCATCACTCAAGACTGCTAACAAAATGTTATTTTCATCCGTAATGAGGACATTACCCAAACGTCCTTCACTCATTTTAAGAATAGCATCTTTAAGTTTTGTCTCTTTTTGGACAATAGGCAAATTTTCTTTAAGCATTAAATCTTGCACCTTTACAAAAAGGCGTTTACCCAAACTTCCTCCAGGATGAAATGAAGCAAAATCCTCTTTTTGAAAATTTTTCTTTTTCATTAAACAAACAGCTAACGCATCACCCAGTGCTAATGTGAGTGTGGTCGAACAGGTGGGTGCGGCATCAAGAGGGCACGCTTCTTTTTTTACATGTAAAGGAATAAAAATATCGCTGTAATGCCCTAATGAAGACTCTTTTTTCCGTGCCATTCCAATAAGAGGAATATTAAAACGCTTGACATGAGGCAAAATTTTAATCAACTCTTCACTCTCCCCGCTATAGCTAATCGCTAACACAGCGTCTTCTTTGCCAATCATGCCTAAATCACCATGCAGTGCTTCCGTTGGGTGTAAAAAGAAACTACTGGTACCCGTACTTGCAAATGTAGCAGCAATTTTGGCACCAATCAATCCACTCTTTCCCACACCTGTCACAATCAATTTACCCTTAAGATTCGCAATGAGATGCGTTGCTTCACGCATCTCATCTCCAATGTAATTGGCTGCATTTAAAAGCTCATGAGCTTCTAACTCTAAAACGTCTTTGGCAATTGCTTTAAAATCTTCCATTTTCAACCTTATTACATCATGAAAATTGTGGGTACAATGGTTGGATACTTTTTCATTTGGCGATAAATATGTTTACGAACAACTTGACGTAACTCATTTTCTAAAGCACGAGAGTTCTCTAACAATTCAGCCTTTGCATTCACAATAAACTGATCAATTACCCCTTCCATTTCAATCGAAAATGCTTTATCTTCTTTATCAGAGACCAATCCGTAACTAATAATCTTTGGTTTTGCAATCAGTTTGTGCTCACTCTTATCTAACTGAATCACTAACATAACTAAGCCAGAATCAGCGAGTTTTTGACGATCAATAACGACATCATCCGCAATTTGTTGATTAATTTGGTTATCAATAAATACTTTACCTGTTTTAATAGTTTTAATTTTTTTAATATATTTTGCACATAATTCAACTTGATCACCATCACTCATTAAATAGATATTGCGCTCAGGAATGCCACATTGCATTGCCGTCTCTTTATGCTTTGTAATATGATTATACTCACCATGCACAGGAAGAAAGAATTTTGGTTTAGTCAATCGTAAAATGAGCTTTTGTTCTTCTTGTGCAGCA
>RZYK01000423.1 GCA_009930355.1 Campylobacterota bacterium
CTTCTAACGATGTGGACGAACTTATCGCACTGATTCACTCTTTACATGTAAACCTTTTAGTCATCGACCACTACGGCATTGACGCCTTTTTTGAGCAAAAAGTCAAAGAGGCAACGGGGGTCAAAATTTTCAGCGTTGATGACACCTATGAGAGCCATCACTGCGATATACTCCTCAACCCAAACCTTTATGCGGAGGCTTCACGCTACAAGGGACGTGTGCCAAAAGAGTGTGAACTTCGTTGTGGAAAGCCTTTGATACGGGAAGAATTTTATATAGAAAAACAAAGAGGTCGTGAGAAAATCTACGATGTGTGCATTGCGATGGGTGGAAGTGACGCACGCAATCTGACGCAAACCATTTTACAAACCTTACCCAAAGACAAACGCATTGCCATTCTCACCACCACTGCCAATGCACAGCTTAAAGAACTAGAATCTTTTGTGGCAGATACGCCCAACATCACTTTACATGTAAACACAAAAGAAGTGGCTAAACTTTTGCATCAAAGCCGTTGTATCATTACAACGCCTAGCGTGATGGTGCATGAGGTGCTCTTTATGAAGCTTCCTTTTATAGCCATTCAAACAGCCCAAAATCAAGAAGCAATGTTTGAGTATCTGCACCAAAAAGGCTATCTTGTACTAAAGGAGTGGAATGAGCACGCATTTATGCGACTTTACAACGCTCAATGAATCTCAAAAAGAGATGATTTTAACGTGGCGCAACCACGAAAACGTAAAAACCTTTATGTACAATGCACAGATTATTTCACAAGAAGAACACCTACGTTTTATAGAGAGTCTGAAAACATCTCACGATAAGCGCTATTTTTTGGTCTACCACGAAGAGGAAGCCATCGGAGTGATTGATTTTACGCATATCACACCACAGCGTGCGACCATAGGACTTTACGCCAATCCCACACTGTCTCGCAAAGGGCTGGGCAAAGAACTGATGTGCGCTATCATTAGCTATGGGTTTGAAACCTTACATGTAAAAAAACTCCGTGCGGAGCTCTTTGCGTTTAATACCAAAGCCAAAGCACTGTATGAAGCCTTTGGCTTTTACGAGACAATACGAAAAACACTGAATAAACACGAGATTATTTGTATGGAGTTAGCTTATGAAAATCGCCCACTTTGATTTAAAACAACCACATACGTTTATTATCGCCGAACTCTCCGCCAATCATGGCAATAGCATTGAAACAGCGAAACAAACGATAAGAGCCGCCAAAAAAGCAGGAGCGGATGCCATC
>RZYK01000424.1 GCA_009930355.1 Campylobacterota bacterium
GATATTTTAGAAGAGCTAATGGAATTTGAGCATTTAGGATTTGCCATTCAAACGTTCATTAATTTTTTAGATACTTTAACGAAAGAACAAATAGATGGCGAAAAATCAAAACGACTCAGTGCTATGCTATTAAACTTGTTGCATGATTTGGCATCATGGAGAGAGAATGTTTTTATTACGCAAGTCGCTCGGGATATTCACTATTTAGACTCTTCTTTGCTCTCTTCGTGCATTCAGATTGAAGCTATTTTTGAAGAAAAAAGTTTAGATCCAAGTCATGACGATGAAATAGAGTTTTTTTAGCCTTAAGCTATTTGAAGTACCTCCTGTAAGAGGTACTTCATTAAGGGTGAATTCGGTAGGTATCTCTACCATCTGCTTTTGCAAGATAGAGGGCTAAATCAGCATTTTTAATGAGGGCATTAAAATCGGTTCCGTGTTTTGGAAAAAGACTCACACCAATACTTGCGGTTACATGTAAATGATGATGGCGTATTTGAATGGGTTGCCCTATGGTTTCAATGAGCTTAGAAGCAATGTTTTTTAAGGTCTCTTCATCTTCGATGCTATCAATTAAAATAATAAATTCATCGCCTCCAAAACGTGTTACGGTATCGGTTTTTCGAGTGCATAAAAGTAAGGTTTTAGCGATATGAATTAAAATCATATCGCCAACATCGTGTCCTAATGTGTCATTAATCTTTTTGAAATTATCTAAATCCAAAAAGAGTACGCCAAACTTTTTACCTGTTTCAAGGTTGTTTTCAATAAGACGGTGGAGCCTTTGGTTAAGCACAGTACGATTCGGTAAAGATGTAAGATGATCGCAATGGGCTTGCTGGTAAATAATATCTTTTTGTTTAATCAGTTTATTTTTAGCGGTCTCGAGTTTTTTGATGGTAGTATTTGCTACTTTGACTGCCTGTGCAAGTGCTTCGCTTTCTTGGTCACAACGCATTTTTTCTTCCATTAAAGAGGTTTGGTCGTAAATGAGCAAGGTAACTTGTTTCTTCTCTTTATCGTAAGGTAAAATCGTAATATCTTGTTGCATAAATTCAAAGACCAATTTAGTGGTGACAGAATTCTTCATAGGAAGCAAATAGTGATTGGAATCGGTTGTGAAAAAAGAGGGACTACTGAGGGTTAGTGCCGTTTTAATGTGACGCTTAAGTGATTTAAGACGATTCTCATCCAAATCAAAGAATTGACTTAATGGGCGCTCTATGGCATCTTCAGGTTCAAAATTGGCATGGATGG
>RZYK01000122.1 GCA_009930355.1 Campylobacterota bacterium
AATAATACGTGCAGAAATTGTTGTATTGAAACTTTCATTACGGCTTGTACTTCCTGTTCCTGTAAATGAATTAGTTGACCCTGCGCTAAAACCTAAATTCGCAGACTTAGTAGCAATTTTATCGGCAACATTACCTACAGCACCACCAAAAGGTACTCCTGTAATCATCCCTGCATTTAAGTCGCTACTACTCTCTTTGGATAAAGCTTTATTCCCTGAAGATGTTTGAACGGTTTGCTCAGTAATGGTGATTGTCACAATATCGTTGACATGCATTGCCTTTAAATCAGCAAACAAAGGATTATCTCCTTGCCCAAAAAGACTTCCAGGATTTGAAGCCATGTTTTCATTAACACGTGTTGGCATTTCATCAACATACACAGGAGGTTTCATACTGATATCTGGACTAGCAGGATGATTAGTACACCCTACTAATGTAAAAGCTGCAACAAGGCTACATGTAAAAACTCTCATAGCACTCCATTTTATTCTGTTTTACGAAAGTATACTATAAAATACCTCGTGAATGAAAATCAAAAAGAAAAAGGAAAATGATGTCTGAACTTAAAAAAAAGCTTCAAGATGATCTCAAAAATGCGATGAAAAATAAAGATAATTTTGTGCGTGATGCTATTCGTTTTTTGATGAGTGCACTAAAACAAATTGAAGTAGACGAACGTAAAGAACTGAGTGATACAGATATTGTAAAGATTATTCAAAAATCGCTTAAACAGCGTGACGATGCTGCCGCTGCATTTAAAGAAGCTGGTCGAGAAGATTTATATGAAAAAGAGTGTGCGGAAGCGAAGATTTTAAAGGCATACTTACCAGAACAACTTAGTGATGAAGCGATTAAAGCAATTATTTCTAGACATATAAAAGAACAAGGTATTTCAAGCCTAAAAGAGATAGGGAAATTGATGGGTGTTGTCTTGGCAGAGTGTGAAGGCGTTGCAGATGGAAAGAGAATCAACACTCTGGCTAAAGAGCTTTTAGCATAAATTACATGTAGAGAAAATCTCTACATGTAAAACATAATTTAACAATGTTTTTCTATCATTTCCATTGTTTC
This sequence comes from Campylobacterota bacterium, assembly GCA_009930355.1. Classification (GTDB taxonomy): domain Bacteria; phylum Campylobacterota; class Campylobacteria; order Campylobacterales; family Sulfurospirillaceae; genus Sulfurospirillum. Next base: position 1,073 of record RZYK01000122.1, read on the forward strand.
AATAGCAATTTCTAGCTCTTCGTTGGTTGGGATAACCAATACTTTCACAGCGCTATCATCCGTACTAATTTGTCGGATGACTTCTGTTCGTGCCGCATTACGTGCTGCATCAATTTTAATTCCAAAGTTTTCTAAGCGACTGCAAGACTCACACCGTACTTCACTATCATTTTCACCAATACCTCCAGTGAAAATAATACAATCCACACGACCTAAAACAGCACTGTACGCGCCAATATACTTTTTCAAGCGATAATTAAACATATCACGTGCCAGTTGTGCTTGTTCATTGCCTTCATGTGCCAAACGGCTAATTTCTCGCATATCATTGCTTCCACAAATCCCTTTTAAACCACTCTCTTTGTTGAGCATACGATCCAATTCATCAAGCGTTAAACCTTTTTTACGTGCTAAATAGAACAAAATAGCGGGATCTATATCCCCACTACGTGTTCCCATAATGAGCCCTTCAAGCGGAGTAAGCCCCATGGACGTATCGACACTTTTACCATTTTCGATGGCTGCAACACTGGCACCATTACCTAAATGAAGCGTAATAGCATTGAGTGTGTTCATATCTTGTTTGAGATACAGAGCTGCCTCTTTCACAATGTATCGATGTGACGTTCCATGAAAACCATAACGCCTAATTCTAAGTTCTTCGTAATATTTATAGGGCAATGCATACATATAGGCATATTTAGGAAGTGTAGCATGAAAAGCCGTATCAAAAATGGCGACTTGAGGTACATTTGGACTTTGCTCCACCGAGACTTTCATCCCTGAGAGATGCCCTGGATTATGAAGTGGCGCTAAAGGGATCAGTCTTTCAATCTCTGACATAACATATTCATCCACCATAGCTGGTGCTTGAAAGGATGCACCGCCTTGAACCACACGATGCCCTATTCCATCAAGGTCATTGAGGTCATGAATGACACCGGAGTCAATTAAAAGCATGCTCATTTTTTGAAGTGCCTCATGATGGTCAGCAATAGGTGCTGTTTGTTCAATGATTTTCTCCACACCAACACTATCCTTATACTTCATGCGTGTTCGTGACATTGGCTCACTGATTTGTTCAATTAATCCGCTGGCTAACACAGCATTATTTGCCATGTTGAATAATTGGAACTTAACGGAAGAACTCCCTGCATTTAAAACTAAGATTTTCAATTGCTTACTCCATCGTTGGTTTGTGCTTGAATAGCAGTAATGGCTACGGTATTGACAATATCAGGAACTAAACATCCACGACTAAGGTCATTGACTGGTTTACGAAGTCCTTGCAGTACTGGACCAATAGCAACAGCACCTGAACTTCTTTGAACCGCTTTATAGGTATTGTTACCTGTATTTAAATCTGGGAAAATAAAGATAGTCGCTTCCCCTGCAACTTTACTATTAGGGAGTTTCGTTTTAGCAACCGTTGGATCAATGGCAGCATCATATTGAATAGGGCCCTCTACCATTAAATCAGGTCGCATTTCTTTGACAATTTTAGTGGCAAGACGAACTTTTTCAACCTCTTCTCCTTTTCCAGAATCGCCTGTTGAGTAAGAAAGCATCGCAATTTTTGGCTCAATGCCAAACATGCTTGCTGTATCCGCAGAAGAGATAGCAATTTGTGCCAATTCTTCTGCATTTGGGTCTTGGTTAACCGCACAATCACCATAAACAAGCACCCGAGTATCTAAACACATAAAGAAAAGGCTTGAAACGATGGAAATATTTGGTTTAGTTTTAATAATTTGAAGGGCTGGACGAATGGTCTCTTGCGTGGTATGAATAGCGCCAGAAACCATACCATCAGCATACCCCAAGGCAACCATCATCGTTGCAAAATAATTGGTGAGCATCATGCTATCACGAGCTACTTCCAAAGAGAGTCCTTTAGCCTTACGCATTTCATAAAAAGAGGTTACAAACTCATCCATTAGAGGAGATGTAGCAGGGTTAATAATCGTCGCTTTACTAATATCTAATCCTAATGAAGCACTTTTACGAAAAACTTCTTCCGAATTACCTAACAATATAATTTCAGCAACATTGCGACGTAATAAAATTTCTGTTGCTCGCAAAATACGCTCATCACCGCTTTCAGGAAGCACAATTTTTTTACGATTACTTCGTGCTCGCTCAAAAAGTGCGTATTCAAACATAACAGGGGTAATAGAAGAGTGGGATGATTCAGCATTAATCATCGTTTCAATCTCTTTTATATTCACATTAGAAGAAAAAAGTCCCATTGCCAATGCAATTTTACGCACACTTTGTGCGGTAATGGTTGCGGGAACTTTTGCAACATTCACAGCAGTATGATAGGTATCTGTATCGACACTTAAAATAGGAATGGAAAAGTCATTAAATCCTAAAAAAAGTTTATTAATTGCTTTATGAGGCAGTAATCCTCCTGTCAGTAAAATACCAGAAATATTAGGATAGTTCTTTGATAGTACAGCACTTAAGCAGCCTAAAATCACATCAGACCTATCACCTGGAGTAATAATAAAATCACCCTCTTCGATATGCTCTAAAAAATTTTCTAGTCGCATTGCCGCAATTTTACTCTGTTTGACCACACGCCTCAAATCTTTCTCTTCACCATGAATGTGCATACATCCTAATTTTTTATGGATTTCTGCAACCGTTGGTGTGTCAAGTTCTGGCACTTCAGGTAAAAAATAGATAGGACTGTTTTGAAGGGGAATGGAGGAAGCAAGCTCTTTGAGCGCTTCTGATTCAGCTTGACCTAAACGATTGACAAACGTTGCAAAATGTTGACAACCTGCTGTTTTAATAGCTTCTGCTTCAATATGAATTTCATCAACCACTTCTTTAACACTTTTGCCTTTACCTTTTAATACACTAAGAAAAGGTGCGCTAAGGTTTTTTGCAATAGAAAGGTTAATATCAAAATCAAGCGTGTTAGAAAAAATAGATTGATTCAGTCCTTCTATTAGTACGAAATCGTATTGATTTTCTAAGGTTTTAAATTTTTCAATGAGTGTTTCTAAAACTTCATTGTATTTATTCTCAGCAATTAAACTTTCAACTTGATGTACCGTGTACCCATATGCTTTTTCATATGGCATTTTAAGAGCATAATGTTCCAATATAAAACCAATATCTTGATCAGGTTCATTACTATCTACAATAACAGGTCTAAAAAAAGCAACTCTACCAAGACGACCTTTTAGCAACTCCATAATACCCATCGTAACAATCAGACTGCCCGCCGCTGATTCTAGCGATGAGATATATAAGCTTTTAGTTTGCATCTCGCTCCTTTGTATTAACTTCTGCAAATTCTTTCATCATACGTATAATCATTTAACAATCATCTAATAATTACAATCTAACATAAAATATTTACATCTTTTTTAGATAAAACCAGGAGCGTCATTGGAAAATAAAATTAAGTCTCCCACATGCGTTTGTTCTGCTAAAACTTTTTGCAAAAGGGATTTATCTGCTAAAAGAATCTTCTGTGCCTTTCTTACATGTAAATCCAAAATAGATGCATTACTTTTTCCTGTAATAATCACTACATCAAAAATTTTATCTATTGTTTGCGCTAAAATGGTATTGGCTTCTTCTGTACTTTCAACAATACCAGGGGTTACAATCACTTTACGTCCTTTATGGCTAGAAGCTAATTGATACGAACTCAGCATGCCTTCTAAATTACCATTAAAACTATCATCAATAATCAATTTTCCACCTGCTTCAATTTTTTGAAGTCGATGCTCAACGCCCTTAAGATTATGGATCGCTTGTTTAATTTCATCTAAAGACATCCCCAATTCTCTAGCGACATGAATAGATGCTGCTAGATTAATAGCATTAAAATCACCTAATAAATTACATGTAAAGTGTTCTTCTGCGCCATCAATGATCATATCAAATTCAAGACCCTCTAGTGTAGCAACAACGCGTGTGACATCGCTACCAAAAGAGACTATCTCTAAACGAGGCTGTACATGTGCACTTTCATGCACAAACGCTTTTTGCAGTCTGCTGGAATGAATAATTTCCATTTTCGTATTGCGAATATTCTCTAAAGTTTTGAAATACTCAATGTGCTGTTCTCCCACTCGACCTACAATGGCAATATGAGGATTCACGAGTTTTGCGATTTCATCAATATCTCCACGAGCACGAGCACCTGCTTCTACAATATAGACTTCACAATTTTTCGGTAAATCAGTGTTGATATCTTTAATAATACCCCCTAAGGTATTTACACTACGGGGTGTTTTGTAGACAGAAAATTTTTTAGAAAGTATTTGAGCTAGAAAATTTTTGATACTCGTTTTACCATAACTTGCGGTAATAGCAATTACTTTTAGTTCTGGTCGGTGCATTAATGTTTGACTTGCTTCTTTTTTATAACTTTCAAAAAGTATTTTCTCAAAAACCATACTAAGAAGTTGTGCAATCGCTAAAGGAATAATAATACCAAACTTTTGGCATGCATCATAAACAAAACACAAAAGATCTTGAAAAAGTGTTGCTAAAATTAAAAAAAGAAAAAATCGTTTAATACGCGCTGTCCAAACCAGTTTTTTATCATTTTTTTGGTACCAAAAAGCAAGTAATGCAATAAACACGATAGCTAAAAGATGTAAGAAGATACCTTCTAAAAGGTAATACCCTATCAACGGAAAGAGAAAAAAATAAAGATGCCAATCGTAACGATTGTAATGAAATACCACTCGTTCCAATCGATAACTGTACCACTGCATCGCTGTTATAAAATAATATCCTATACCTAGAAGCAAGCAAATATGCACAACGCTATTGATAAATAATTCCATGATTATCTCTTTTCAAAATGATTAAATGAACAGGATTCTATTTTTTGACAACTCACGTCTTCTACATTTGAAAACATTGAACCATCATAAAGCTTTGAAATAAAAAACTCTAAATCTTCTTCATAGGCCGTATTAACAACAACTTCAACGCTTCCGTCACTTAAATTTTTAACATAACCACCATAACCCAAAGTTTCTGCCATTTCCACTACAAAACGCCGATAGTTCACCCCTTGAACACGCCCAGTCACAATCAATCTATAAGTATTCAAAA
>RZYK01000425.1 GCA_009930355.1 Campylobacterota bacterium
ATGCGTGGAAAATTAATTAATTTTTTTTAATTGCCCTCTTTTACTGAGCATGATAGCAACTGGTTTTCCATTGGGAAACTCCGAAAGTATTAAAATCATAATTACCGTGATGGGCACACTGAGTAGCATCCCGATTACACCCCAGATCATTCCCCAGAGCAACAAGGTTAAAAAAACTACCAACGTACTGATGTTTAATGAGCTTCCCATCAGACGTGGATCCACATAATTCCCAATCACCAGCTGAATGCCTCCGACGATAGATAGCACCAGGATTGCAGGCGTCAAATCACCAAATTGTAGCATGGCAAAGATAGCCGGAAAAATGGTGGCCACCAACGAACCAATGGTGGGGATATAGTTGAGCAAAAAAATAAGAAAGGCCCAGAAAAACGGAGCATCAACTCCTATGAAAAGTAGAGCAATATAACTCAGGGCGCCGGTCAACAGACTTACAAATGTTTTTAATGCGATGTAATTGCTTACCGAGTCATCGATGGCATGCAGCAGATCATTGATGTGTTTTAACCGCTTGGGATCTTTATATATGGCGTGTAATTTTATCTGAAAAACTGATTCTTCCAGCAATAAAAAAATCAGGTATAGCAGGATTGTAAATCCGTTGCCGATCAAGCCTTTTATCGCATTAAAAATGGCTCCCAGAATGCCCCCAAATTCCATTTGGCCTGTAAGTTCCTTGATTTCATCTACTAGGTTGATATTCAGTCTTTCATTGATCAATGTACTGATTTTACTGATGTTGACTTCATACTGTGGCATCGAGCGTGAAAGTTCCTGAATATTGGATGAAATCAGATTCCCGGCCAGAGAAATCATGCCCAGGATAAAAATGGTCGATATTGCCGTCATAAGCCAATCCGGCCATTTTTTTGTAATGCGTGTTTTGTGAATTATTCTTTTTACCACACGTATTAAAAACCAAAAAAGCACGGCCAGGATAAACGGAATCAGCAGGGATTGACCGTAAATAAGCGCCAGAAGAATGGCAACGGTAAGCAGTAGATAAAAGATTTTTTTTGTTGAGTCCATACATTTTTAAATTGATGACAGCGGGTACAAATCTAAATAAAAAGTGAATTCCTATCGCTTGTTAAACCTAAAGAATTGCATTTACTTAGCAAATCGCAAAAGCCCTTACCGGTGCTCCATCCGCACTATTTGTTTTTAGTGGAATGGTATAAAATGCAAAATGCTTTTCGATAAGCGGTTGCAGGTTTGTAAGG
>RZYK01000426.1 GCA_009930355.1 Campylobacterota bacterium
TGTTCACGGTGTTCACGGTGTTCAAGTGTGAACGGTGTGAACGGTGTGAACGCTTTACATTTTTAGATACTTATTTACTGCTCCAAGTGAAATACCTAATTCCTTTGAAATATTCCTTTGTGAATAACCTTTTTCGCTTAACTCTTTAGCCTGTTCAATAATGCTTTCACGGTCTTTTTCAGTTACCTGCTTCAAGTGTTCCCGTTCCGCTCCAAAATCAATAAATTCAAATGCAAGGAAATTATAGGGTTTATCAATCTGACAAACTATTACGTTTTCTGTATCATAAATCATTGCTGTATTTCGGGCTTTAATTTGCTTAATGTACCTTAAATTTTTATCGGTGTTACTTTGCCCAATAGCAAAACAACTATCAATGAAATTGTAAAGCATCTTACTACCGCCTAAATCATTTTGCGTAATTGGTCGGCTTAAATCACGTTTTGGGGTGTGTGCAAGTGCTAAAATTGAAAGTCCGTATTTGCTTTTTAACGCCTTCAAATACTTCATTAAAGGCAAAGCATCTTTTGAACGCTCCGTTTCATTTTTGAGGTATGTAATATTGTCAATGATTAAGATTTTAGCCCCTGTTTCAATTATACTTTGTTCCAATGATTGGTTAAGATAATTTTCAAAGGTGGTTTCTGTGGGTGGTTCTGCTTCGGGGCTAATTTCAACCCGTATTAAATTATATTTGTCAAATTGATAATGATTTTCAAAAACCTTTAAGACTTCATTTTTTACTGAATACCTTACTTCAAACTGTTTAGGCGAAAGTTCAAAATCAAAGTACAATACTTTTTGCTTCGGTGCTTCCATCTTAAAGCCCGGTATTTGTTGCCCTTTGCTTATGCTGTCTGCAATCTGTACGGCTAAAATGGACTTTCCTAAATTGCTATCTGAAAACAAAATACATATTTCGCCTTCGTGCCAAAATTCGCCAAATAACATTTCGGGTATAGGGCTTGTTTTCGCAAGTTCCAACCATTCGTTGGCTGTCATTACTTTGAATAAGCCTTTGTTCTGCTCTGCTTTTTTGCGTTTCTGCTCCAGTTGGTCTAAATGGTTGCTCCAAACTTCGGGCTGTTCCAATGGGTTGTTGAGGTCATCAAATACGGGGTTTAGTTTCATAGCTTAACAGTATTTGAAGGTTCAACAATAGGGAATAAATCGGGGTTGGTGGTGTAAAACCCTGCACGGTGTTTTGAAATTGGGCAAATGCCTTTCCGTACTATACAAATA
>RZYK01000123.1 GCA_009930355.1 Campylobacterota bacterium
AAAATCCACAAATCCAAAAATAAAAAATCCACCCAGCGTTGTAAAAAATCCAAAAAAGACCGTTTTGTTAAAACCTAGAGGCTTTTCATAATGCCCATGTAAATAGTGGTGGAACATATAATCAATGGCTACAGTACTGATGGCACTTCCAAAAGCAAGCACAAAAAGCGAAATCTCATCCCAAACAAAAGAAAGCAGAATAAATGAGAGCATAACTGAGCTTGCAAGACTGAGCAAGGTGTTAAAAAGCAATCCAATATTTTTAATAAACAAAAGATATAAAAGCACTAAAAGAGCACTCGAAACACAGACTAAAAGGGTGACATCACTTTTGATTTTTTGTGCATTTTCAACAAAATAAAAAGCAGGGCTAAAGAGTCTAATGTCATGAACGCCCTTAATGTTTTCGTGGACAAAATGGTAGAGCTCTTCATAGTTCTGCTGTGTCTGATTCGGATTGAGCTTAAAAATACTGAGGTAGCCAAAGTTGCCTAATGCTAAATGAGCATTACGTATCAGGATGTTTTTGTTTTCAGGGGGTGCACTAAAATAACCCAGTGGATCATAGGGATCAATGGTGGTATAAAAAGGGTTGTGTACAATGCCCTCATAGAGTGTTTGGAGCGTGGTTGCAATTTCATTGGACGGCTTAGGTTGAAAGGTTTTGAGATAAAAAGCATTTTGGTGTTGGTATTCTAAGCGTTTTGTATTGGGTAAAATATCGCTTTTAAGTTCTAAAAAAGAGGAGCGTGTGAGTTTTTCTTCAAGGGTTTTTATTCGCTCTAAAGAAGCTTTATCAAAGCCTTCGCTGGCAATGAAAACTTCCGTTGTGTGGTTAAATTTTGCATACATATCTAAAAGCGTTTTACTCTGATTTTCAGGTAAAAAAGCACTCAGGTTTGAAGAGAGATGAATGCGCTCTTTTAGGAGTAAAAACACCAAAAGTACTAAACAAAAGAGTACGATATTAAGGGATTTAATCCAAAATTTCAATCTCAATCCTATCTTTGTTTTTCATCTTTACATGTAAAGAGTGAAGACGCTTATCTTGATACGTAATGATGACCTCTTCAAGAACATGTGCTACTGCTTCTTTAGGAAGCAGTTTGGTCTGATTTTCTTGTGTGGTCGCATCAAAAAAACGCTCGAGTAAAAGGGAGTTTTGTTCGTGTACGGCTTTAATAATCATAAACAAATAGCTCAAAGAGGGCATTTGTTGGGCATCAACACTCCAAAATCCCTTGTCATCTTGAATGGAGAGTTTCTCTTCAAAGTAGGTCAAAACTTTACTCTCAGGTTTGACATACTCAATCATAATGGAGGCCTCATTAAAGGTAATAAAGCCTTCAAAGAAGATATCTTTATCAAGAGCGTAACTGTAGCGTCTCTCTTTAAACGAGGAAGATTCGTTTGCAAAAAGAGTGAGAGCAAAGTAAAAAAGGATAAAAAGAGATTTAAGAGTCATCTTAGCCTCGCCTTAAAAAGACAAAGTGGCGGTGTAAAAATTGCACAACTCCCCCTAAAATAAAGACCATATACCAACCAAACGAGGAGTAAATAATCCAATAAGCGTCGTTTTTAAGCAATAAAATCGTTACATGTAAAAGGATGTTGATAAACGCCAAGCCAATCCAAAAGAGGGTGGAACGGTTAATATAATTCTCCTCTTTAGTGCTTAAAAGGCGTCTGTGTAGTTTTTTTGCGAAGTGTAAAATAATTGAGTCATTGTCGAAATAGCTCGCAATCAGAAAAAAGAGGAAGGCTAAAGAGATGAGTAAAGGGAGAAATTTGAGGACTAAAAAGTCATTAACCACAAATGCACCTATGGCGACTACGATGTAAAAAAAAGGAAAAATAAGCGTTTTTAGTTTTCGCTCTTTTAAGAGTAAAAGCCAAAGCACTCCAAAGCCCCAAAGTCCTAAAGCGACGGTTTTGACGTTGAAATAGCTCAGTAAAATAACCACAATGGGAGCGTATAAGAATGAGAAAAGAATCTGCATTATCTCACCATCCCGCCACTGATGTTAATCACTTCGCCATTGACATAGGTGGCTTTATCGCCTAAGAAAAAGATAACTTCAGCCACTTCTTCGGGTTTGCCTAAGCGTTTGCAAGGAATAATTTGGGTGATGGATTTATCCACATGTTCAATCATCTCCGATTCAATAACACCAGGCGCTACCGCATTGACACGAATGTTATAGCGTCCAACTTCAACACATAAGGCTTTGGTAAAGGCGTTAATGCCCCCTTTACTGGCGGAGTAATTGACTTGTCCGCCATTGCCCACCAGCCCTGAGATAGAAGAGACATTCACAATGGAACCCTCTTTGGCTTTTATCATCTGCGGTAAAATGGCTTTGGTGACATAAAATAGGCTGTTTAGATTGGCGTTTATGACATCGCTCCATTCGCTCTCTTCCATAAAGAAGAAGAGTTTGTCACGGGTAATGCCTGCATTATTGACCAAAACGTTTACATGTAACGATTCAAAAGCCCGCTTTACCGCTTCTTGATTGGTTAAATCGCATTGAATGATTTCGCCCTTTGAAATGCTCTCAAGCAGAGTTTGCGCTTTTTCTTTTTGGGTGTTGTAGTGAATGTAGACAAAGTATCCCTCTTGTGCAAAATAGCGCACAATGGCTTCACCAATGCACCCAGTCGCTCCTGTAACGAGGACTTTTTTCATGCAAAGACTCCTCGATGAAGCTTCTTTTGAACCTGCGCAATGTCCATATCCATGCGTCTATCTTCTATCAAGGCAGGCACTTTTTTACGAAGGGTCGTGTAGCTTTTCAGTAAGAAAGGGGAAACTTTTTCTTCTCCTCGAATATCGACTGCTTGTGCAAGTCCAATGAAAGCAATACTAAGCATTAATTCCAAAGGCTCCATCATCTTTTTAAAATCCAGTGCAGCGGTGGTTCCCATGCTCACTTTGTCTTGATTGAGTGATTCAGTAGGGCGTGAGTGAATGGAAGCGGCGGTGGTGTTTTTAATGACATCAGCACTGAGAGAACTGAGTGTAATTTGCATCGCTTTAAAACCGTGAAAATAAGGCTCTTGTGAGAGTTTAAGGTTTTCACCAATGCCCCGATTAAATTTATGATCCACTAAAAGAGCAAACTCTTTATCGAGTAAATCGGCAAGGTTGGCGGCACAAATTTTAAGCGTGTCCATTGCATGAGCGACGTAGCCACCGTAAAAATTGCCTGAGGTGTAGATTTTTTGATTGACACCATCAATGAGTGGATTGTCATTGACCGAGTTTATCTCCTCTTCCACCCATTTTTTAGAAATGGCTAAATTATCACGAATGACCCCTAAGACTTGAGGCGCACAACGCATGGAGTAGGTATCTTGAATGTTGAGGTCATTGTCCTCAAAAAATTTGTCATACCTGTCATCTCTACCATGGGTGAGTTTTGAGCCTTCAATTTTGGCTTGAATATTAGAGGCACTTTGGATTTGTCCGCTAAAAGGTTTGGCCTCATGCACAAAGCTGTCCAGTGGCGTCGTATCACCCAGCAACACTTCAAACATGCCTGCGACAAAAGACTCCATACTTGAGAGGATGACCTCAAAACGCTCCAGCGCACATAGCGCAATGGCACTCATAATGGTCGTGCCATTCATAATCGCTAGCGCTTCTTTGGGTTTAAAAACATAAGGGGTAATGCCCAGCGTTTCATACACCACTTGTGTGCTTTGGATTTTACCCTCAAACCACACCTCTCTCTCACCCGCAATCACGGCGGCAATGTAGGAAAGGGGTGTCAAATCACCACTTGCTCCCACTGAGCCTAAAGAGGGAATCACAGGAATAATCTCTTTTTCCAGTAAAAGCTCCAAGCGCTCCAAAAGGGCATAGGAGATGCCCGATTTGCCTTTGGCAAGGGAGATAAGACGGCATATAAGGGCGTAGCGAGAAGCCTGTATACTCAGCGATGCGCCTACACCACAACCGTGAAAACGGTATAGGTTTTGTTGGAGTATAGCACTCTGCTCATAGGTGAGGTAGTTTTTACCGCTTGCCCCATAACCTGTGGTAACGCCATAAATGGGTTTGCCCTTTTTAATTTCATTCATTAAAAAGGTATGACCGAGCATAAACGCCTCTTGAAAAGCAGGCTCTTTAGAGATGCAAATCTGCGTCGCTTGTGTAATTTCTTCCAGTGAAATATAACGGTTGTTTAAGGTTAGTTTCATGTTCTTTTCTCTTTCCAAAAATGATAAAAATTAAACCACTGTTTAGGGTAACGCCTTACTACGTCTGCTAAAAAATCAGCATAGTGTTGCATAGAGGTTTCAATTTCTTCGTTTTGATGATGGGTTTTATTCATGCTTAAGTTAATGCATTCTATACGATACGTACGGGCTTTTTCATAAATAACCACAAGGGCGATTAAAGGTTTTTGCGTTTTATAGGCAATGGCAAAAGGGTTTTGATTGAAAAGGGCAGGTTTGCCAAAAAAGAGGAGCTCTTTGGCATGTTTAGGTTCTGTCGCACGGTCTGCCATCATCGCAACGCTCTCATTTCTAAGCAGTGCAGAGGCGATTTCAAGTGAGACGCTTGAAGCTCCTTTGGAAAGGTCAATGATGTTCAAATTACTATTTTTAGTCTCTAAGGATTCTTCAATCGCTTTAATTTCCTCTAAGAGGGCTTCTTGCATAATGACATTCATTTTAAAGCCACTAAAACAGTTTCCAGCCGCTGCCCAACCCCCAAAATGAGATAAAAGTAGAATAGAGCCTTGTTGAACATTTCCTAAAAGAAGCTCTGGATTGTCCATGATAAAGGTGTAGCTTTGTGGTTCTACTTTGGAGATAAAGCGGTCACACATGGTAATGGCAAAGTGGCGTAAATGTTCATAATAACCCCACAGCGTAAAAGGCTCTCCAATATGTGCATAGTACTCTTTAAGTGCTTCTTTGACGTTATGTGCAACTAAAAAATAAAAAAAAGTGACAGGGTACATGAGATAATAGATGAAGGTATACCCTAAGGTTTTGTAGAGATTAAAAACGAGCCGAATGCTCCAGCCACTTCCTCTTTGTTTTGTACTCATCGGTATCTTTTTTTCAAGTAAAATTTGCGAGGCAAGAGTTTGACGTGTACCATAACAATGGCAGCGGTGTCCCAAAACTTTTTAAAATGGCTCACCCTCTCTTCAGGCTTAGGGTAATAGCACTCAACCACCACTTCTTTAATGAGTCTTTTTTTCCATGCGTGTTTGACCAATACTTCCATCTCCCAATCAAAACGTTTGGTCTCAATCACCAAATCTAAAATGGACGTGGGGTAGAGACGAAAGCCTGAGAGTGAATCGGTAATGTGCTGTTCGGTGTCCCAACATGCCCAAAAATTGCTAAACCATCTGCCAAATTTTGAGCCATTGGGTACATGGTTAATCTCAAAATTGCGTGCACCAATGATAATCTGATGCTCACCATCGCAGGCTTCTATGATTTTGGCAATTTCACTGGCTAAGTGTTGCCCATCGCCATCTAAGCTAATAAAATATTCAAAGCCTTTTTGTTGTGCCTCTTGTGCCCCTGTAATAATGGCGGCCCCTTTACCTTGATTGGCTTCATGGCGTAAGAGAGTGAGCTTTTCGTGGGGCGTGAGCAGTGACGCCACAGGTGTGCTTGAACCGTCATCGACGATAATAAGTTCATATCCATGAGAGAGGACATCTTGGGCTACGTTTTGGATGGTTAATGGGTTGTTGTAGGTGGGCACAACAACAATAATATCACTCTGTTTCATAGATGAGTTCAGCCACTTTCTCGTTAGAATTTTTGACGTTTATTTTCACCTTTTTTTCGTTACATGTAACATCAAAAAAGAGGGTTGTTTTAGGCAAAATGGGTTTTAAAAACTTCGCTTTTTGAATACGCCTAATCTTTACATGTAAAAGCGCTGCACTCATATCCAGTAAGACAAACCCTGGTAATAAAGGGTTGTTTGGAAAGTGTGCTTGAAAAATGGGATGATGGGCATCGCTTAAGACAACACTTATGGGAGATGAGTCCAGTGTTATGGGCGTATAAAGATTGGTTAAAATCGTATTATCCTTCACGTTAGTTTCAACATAAGATGGTATATTATAAAAAGATAGCTAAATAAAGGCA
>RZYK01000124.1 GCA_009930355.1 Campylobacterota bacterium
TTGGCAATTTGTGCAATGTGGGTCGGGTTATATTTAATTTTTCTATTGGCAAAAATTTTTTACTGTTGCTGTGTCTTTTTCAGCCTTGCCACATAACGGTCTCGGCTATGCGTAGTGCGGGATTTTAAGGCACTTCACTTTCCGTTTAGCAGTTAGTTTATTTAATGTAGTTACTTTCATATCAGCACTTTCGCCCGCATTACGTATAGCCATTGTTGTGCGTTCGGTGTTTTTTATTTTCGTTTCTTTTTTCAATGTCGTTTCTGTCTTGCGTTGGCTTTGGAAGCTCTTTTAAAAGCTTTGGTCGAGCGTTGGCTGGTGCGGCTTTTAAATGTGCTTACAAACAGCGTGGGCTTTACATTTTACTTATCAATTCCTTTGCTTTGTCCAACGTGTATGCTCCTTTAATTTCTTTCTTGTCAAATACCATAAAGTAGGCAAAGTCATTTCCTGCTTGCCTTTCCCATTCGTTTCCAAGTCGGCATTTTGCTTCACTGTCTGAACCGTCTAAATGGTCGCCTTTGGTTTCTATTAAAATCGTCTTTCCCGATTTTGTCTGCATAATAAAGTCAGGGTAGTGGTTTGCTTTAAATCCGTTGATGTAAAATCCTTTTCCACGTTCTAAGTTTCTATGCCAAAACGCGACATTTGAGGAAGTTCCGATTTCCATTGCAACTCGTTCTTCAAATCCGTTCATTGAGCCTTCTCTTTCGTAAAGTGAATTTCCAATTGATGAGCCTGTATTTCCTGGCACAATTTCGTTGCCTAATTTCCAATTTGCTTTGGTGTTTATTTTTTTGGATTTCAATAAGTCCATAAAACGACCTTCTGCATACGAGTCAGCCAATTGGCGGATTTTACCTTTTATTTTATCCGTATAACTCCACTTTCTTACTAAAATATCTCGAAGTTGTTCGGTGTTCATACTTTTCAAAATACGCCCAATGTAAACCTTGATTTCTTGGTCGGGAATTGGGTACATATTTCCAATAATTTGCATCATTTGATGCGTGATGTCAGTTATTTGGTTGTCTTTTGGCTTGGCTAAAATGTATTCTGCAATTGGGTCTTTTACCATATTGTCTTCAATCTTGGTAAAAGATGGTCTGTATTCGTTCTTTTTAGATTCTTCTAAATCAATTTTATACAAGTCAGATGAAATTTGGTCAAAGTCAATTTTGATGTCTTCATCTGAAAGTTTAAAATCTTTGAGCAAGGATTCACGATTTAACAATTCTTCTTCTGTACCGAAAATGTCGCTTGCTGTTACTTTAATGAAGAACTGCGGAAACTCAATTTTATCAATGAAATCCTTATTGGAATCCTTGACTTTATAGCGTTTTACTTTTGTACCCATTTCTTGAAATATATTTTCGTCAACAGGTTGTTTTTCCTGTTCTTTTATTTGCTCTTCCAATTGTCGGTTTTGCTCTTCCGCAATCGTTTCTATTTCTGTAATTACCGTAGTTGTTTCAGTTTCTTCTTCGTCTGCATTTGGGTCAAACGTTACTCTGTTTTTGTCTATCGTTTCTTCTTGTTCTTCGGCTTGTTGTTCTGGGAAAAGGAAAGATTCAACTGGGTCAGTTGTAACCGTTTTCTTCTCTTCTTCGGTCATTTTATCGACTTTGCGATAATCTTTTTCACTAAAACCTGATTCTTGTAATCCTTTTACAATGCTCTGTAAAGTTTCATTGAACTTGGCAGATGCAGTAAGTACATAAGAAAGATTTAATTGAAATGATTTGTGTTTCTGTACATAAGGTTGACGTAAAACACGACCCAAAATTTGCTCCACATCTACCGAACTTGATTTGTCTGCTAATGATGCCAAAATGTATGCAAACGGACAATCCCAACCTTCTTTCAATGCGTTGATGGTAATGATGTAACGAACTTCACATTCCTTGCTCATCAAGTCAATGCCTTTCAATTCATCAATATTGGCAGTTTTGATTTTGATATGACTTTCGGGAATACCTAAACCCAATAATTGTTCTTTCAGTTTTTCAAATGTGGTGTTGTCGTCTTTGGTTTTGGGTTGTGCTTGAAACAATACAATTGGGCGAATGTATTTACCGCCTTCGGCTTCTTGCTTTTTTGCAAGATTTTCCAATTTGCGTTGTAAGTGTAAAGCGTTGTTTATGACTTCCGTTTTATCGTGGTTGTTGTAGACGATTACAGGAAGTTTTACCATATGTTCCTTTTTCAGTTCAATAGCTGGAACGAGACTTACAATATTGCTATTGTCTTTTGGCGTTGCTGTTAAATCAAGAATGAAAGACGGATTTAAGTTTTTGAGCATATCTACACTCAAATCGCTTTCTGCGTTGTGGCTTTCGTCCACTACTAAGACAGGATTGAGGTAACGTAAAACATTGATTAGTGCAGTATCGTCTACACCACTCAAAATATGTTCGCTGTTTTTGTATTGCGACACAAAGGCTTCTAACTGTCCGTTTTCCTGAAATACCTTTCTATCTTCTTTGTTGTTTGCTCTTAAGCTGGCAAAACTCATTACAAAAATGCTCAACTGGTCTTTTACCACCGTTGGGTTGAAGTTTGAACCTTGCAACAAATCTTCTTTTTGATAAATTTCTACTCGGTTGTTAAAAAGCGAATTGAGTTTTTGACGATAAGGATGTTCAGGATTGGAAAGAGTATTTACGGTTTGTTGCAACAAATTACTCCAAGGTACTAACCAAATAACCGCCTTTGGTTTTGCGGAATCGTAAGCTGAAAAAATGCTATGCAAAGCATTAACCGCGATAAAAGTTTTACCGCCTGCCGTTGGCACTTTTACACAAACGTGGGCGGCATTTGGAATGTTGTTTTTGTAGGGTTCCATACCTGTACCATCCAAAGGATTGTAAGGCCCTATTTTGTCTTCCCAATATTGGTTAAATGCTTTTGCCAAGCTTTTATGCTCTTGAACATAGCCCAAGTATTCTTCAAGATTCTCAATTACTTTTCGCTGATAACTTTTTAATTCCATAACTTAAAATCTTGTGATGTCTCTTGGTATTTTTTTGAAAATGATATTCTTATTTGCCATAAATTCTTTTGGCAACAAACAATTGTCGGCATAGATTACATATTGCTCACCTTTAGTTTTTATGAGTTCTAAAGCATCATAATCTAATGTGGTTAGTCTGTCTTTTTCGTAAATGAAATAATATGCCGATTCATCCTTTTTACCTAAAAAATAAGGTTCTTTGTTTGGCTCTTTAAATGAAGTTCGAGTTTCTGAAAACCAAATGTATTCCTTGATTTTCGCTAAGCCAACTTTCTCGTTTAGGTTTTGGTTTTCGTCAAAGAGTGGCAAGCCGAGTTCGTAAAAGTCAAATGCTCCGCCTGTTCCTGCTACTGCTTTTGCACCTGTGCCATATCCTTTGGTTACACGCTTTACTCTTTCAGCTGTAATATCATTGGCGTAATCTTCCATTTCTACCAAAATGAATTTACGATT
The DNA here is from genome assembly GCA_009930355.1 of Campylobacterota bacterium. Taxonomy (GTDB): domain Bacteria; phylum Campylobacterota; class Campylobacteria; order Campylobacterales; family Sulfurospirillaceae; genus Sulfurospirillum. The sequence continues at coordinate 3,467 of RZYK01000124.1, forward strand.
GCCACCGTCTTGTTTGTTCAAGTTTAAAACTGCGTGTGCCGTAGTGCCTGAACCTGCAAAAGAGTCGAGGATAATATCATTTTCGTTACATAAGAAATTGATTATATATTCAATTAAAGAAGGTGATTTAGGGAAATCAAAAACTTTCTTTCCGAAAATTTCGTGAAGCATTCTCCCTGCATTTTCAGTTGTATCAACACCAACAGAAGAATCAATGAAGTTTGGTGGAACTTCCTTTGCATAGTTTTGTTTCTTATATGAAATAACTAGAGATTTAGAGTTTATTTTAACTAAGGTGTTGTTTTCAAGTTCTTCATCTAATTTATCTTGAACCCATATAAATCGATTTTTAAATGTTACTTCATTTTCGTTAGTTCCATTTTTTATAATTAAGTCGTTCAGTAATTCATTAGGAAATTTTGCAGTTCCATAAATTCCTTTTTTTATTACCCCATCTTTCAATCCGATATTTAAGCTTTTTGGTTTAAATCTTAGTTCTTTGAATGAATTTTGGGGCTTAGTAATTGGGTCATCACTTTTACTTGTTTTTTGAACCCCTTGAAATTTATTTGAATTTAAGGTTTTAGTGTAGCAAAGTACATACTCAATATTTCTTTTAATCTTGTGTGATAAATTAGGTGGTGTTCCTGATTTATACCAAAAGTATGTTCCAACAAAATTCCTAATTCCAAAAATCTCATCACAAATCATTTTCAGATTCGCTTGTTCGTTGTCATCTATACTGATGAAAATCGCACCATTATCGTCAAGAAGTTTTTGAAGTAATTTTAAGCGTGGATACATCATACACAACCATTTGTCGTGTCTTGTAAGGTCATCTAAACCAATCGCAGCAACTTTGTCTTGTTCTTTGGCTTTTAAAGTTTCGTCTAACCATTTTTTTATTTTCGGGTGGTTTACGTTGTCATTGTAAGTCCAACCTTCATTTCCTGTGTTGTATGGTGGGTCAATGTAAATACACTTTACTTTTCCTTCGTATTCGGGCAACAAACTTTTTAAGGCTTCAAGGTTGTCTCCGTGTATGATTTTGTTTCCGCTGTTGGTGGTTTCGGTTTGTTCTCCTTTGTCGGCTGTAAATCCATATTTGTGTTCCAAAACTCTGTATGGTACATCTTGGTGGTGGCTAACCACTTTATCTTTTCCTATCCAATTGAGTGTTGGCATATTAGTTTTCTTTTATTTTCTTCGGTTCTACAATAATTTCCTTCTCATAGTTTTTGAGAATGGAATTCGTTTTATACAATACTCGTCCGCAAGGAATCTTTTTACTTGAATCACTTAGGTGAGTATGTTGGTCGTCAAAAAAGATATGAGCACCGAAGGCTTCTAACACTTTTTCTTTTGGCAATCCACCCATAAAATAGGCTTCATCAACATAAACATTCCAATGTCTTAGCGTTTTGATTACTCGCATATGGCTTGGTGCATTTCGAGCTGTAACTATCGCAATACGTAAAGGTGAAAGTTCCTTTTCAACGGGCAGGAAGTCTTGAATATCGGATAGTTTTCTTAGCAGTACAGCAAAAGGGCCATCATTCAAAGGAACATCTTCATTTTCCTTTTCGTGTTTATGGAATGCGTCAATATCTTTGGTTTTATAAATGATTTCAGATTCTTCTGAAAACACAACTGCATCTGCATCAAAAGCAAATTTCACTCTGTCCGTTTCAGGTTCAAAATTCTGTGGTGGGTCGTAAATTAGAGCAGTTGCACAATTTGCTGTGTCAGCAATTTTTTGAACATCACTTTCGTCACGAGAAAGAAATAAGTCAATATCAAAAGCATCAATAAATGGGGCAAGAGGTTCACCACCTGAAAATGCCCATCTTGTTATTGGAAGTTTATAATGTTCAATTGCTTTTAAAACTCTTACTCCTGTTTCTGGGCTGTTTCTTGACATTACGACAACTTCTACGATTGGGCTTTTCTTGTCAACGTGTGTATTTAGTTTTAGTAATGCTTCAACCAATGGGAATGCAGTTCCTTTTTCGAGTAGTTTATCTTCATTAGCTAATTGGTATTCTCGAAAACCACGAATATTTTTGTCTCTAAAGATTTGTTCTTCTTCTTCGAGATTGAAAAGTGCTCTCGAAGAAACTCCAACCACTAATATTTTTGAAAAGTCTACTGGCATCTATTTTTCTTTATTTGATATTATCAATTCTTTCACGTCAATGTCCAAAATCTCCGCTATTTCCATCAAGGTTTCCAAGCGTGGTTGTTGCCGGTTTTGAGCATAAGCGTTTACCATATTGTAACTTTTCCCAAGTTTTTCAGCCAACCAAGTCTGCTTAATTCCTTTCTGTTCCAACACTTCCTTAATTCTGTTCATTGTCAGACGTTATTTTGTCAGCTGCAAATTTAGTCAGTTTATTTAATATATCTCAAAAAACTGTGTATATAATGTAAATATTCTGTTCAGGTGCGGTGGGAAAGGGCAAGCTCTTTTGGTTTTTCAGGGTTGGCTTTACGTGTCGGCAAAAACCAAATGTGCTTGACCGAGCGTTGGCTTTTTTACACTGACGCACAACGGCCGAAGCTAAGTGCAGGCGGGCATTTCAAAGCAATAAACATTCAATAAACAACCACGCTTAATGAGTGTAATATATTTCAAATCAGCACTATCT
>RZYK01000427.1 GCA_009930355.1 Campylobacterota bacterium
TCAGGTCAAAAATAGCTATAACCTTCAACATGAAAACGCTAAAGCACATACCAAACTCTGGGTTCCCTTGCCTTTAGAGAGTGAATTTCAAAAGGTGAGTGATTTTAAATTTAGCTCCAATGCGACCAACGCTTTTGTAACCGATAAAAACAGCTATAAAGCCAGAACGCTTTATTCGGAGTGGAAAAATGGTGGTGAGAAACTTTTAGAGGTAAGTTACACCATTACGACGTATGAACGCAATGCCGACCTCTCAAAAGCAACCGCTTCTACAAAATACTCTAAAGAGGTTGCGCATTATCTCAAACCTACTGCACACATTCCAACCAGTGGAAAAGTCAAAGAGTTAGCCCAAAAAATTACCCAAGATGCTAAAACACCGCTCGAAAAAGCCAAAGCGGTTTATCTGTGGGTGACGGAGAATATGTACCGTGACAACAGCGTGGTAGGTTGTGGTGTGGGCGATGCGGGCAAGGCGATTGAAGAGAATATTTTGGGTGGAAAATGCACCGATATTAGCTCTGTGTTTGTAGCACTTCTTAGAAGTGTAAGCGTGCCATCCCGTGAAATGTTTGGTAGTCGACTGGGCAGTTCTCGTTTTTCTAAAGCGTGCGGTAGCAGTGATGAAAATGGCTTAGCGAAAATTACTGGCGCAGAGCATTGTCGAGCGGAGTTTTACATCAATGGATGCGGATGGGTTCCGTGTGATCCTGCGGATGTGACCAAAGTGATTTTAACAGAAAAAATGACCCTCAATGACCCACTCGTTAAAGAGGTACGTGCCTATTTCTTTGGAAATTGGGAGATGAACTGGATGGGATACAACACCGCACGGGATTTTATTTTAGAGCCAGAACCCGCTCAAACACCTCTTAATATGTTCGGATACCCTTACGCTGAAGTGGACGATGAAGTCTTAGACTACTACGCTCCAGCTTCATTTCGTTACAGCTTTGTCTCACAAGAGAAACGCTAAATGAAAAAAGAGATACAAGGAATTTTAACGGCATTGGTCTCGGCAATTTTGGCAACGCTGTGTTGCTTGCCTCCCTTGCTTTTTTTACTCTTTGGTATCTCTTTTGGTTTTTTAAGCTTTTTAGAAACCCTCACCCCTTTACGCATTCCGCTTTCTCTGTTTTCACTCACCATTTTATGGTTTTCATGGCGAACGTATCGAACAAAATGCGTTACATGTAATCTTCAAAAGAAAAAACAGTATGGTTGGATGTACGGG
>RZYK01000125.1 GCA_009930355.1 Campylobacterota bacterium
ATTTTAAAATTGATTTTTCGTTTTGGAAGCAGTTTATAACCTTTAGTATGATACGCTTTAGGCGTATCAGTTCCATAGAGTTGCTGCTCTTTGAAATTTTTAATGCGCGGTGCAAACGAGAACCCAAGCAGATGGGTGATTCCAAATATCACTTCACTAAATCCATGGGTATCCGTACTATGGATATCGCTTTTTACAACATCATTATGCATTAGTCCATCAATCACATAACCGCTTTCTCTTTCATTGACATTGATCACAATTGAGTAAAACAGCTTATGTCCCTCATCGATAAATGTATACGCTACTACTCCCCTATCCAATCCAAAGTATTTATGAGACCATCCAGCATTTGTCGAATCGATTGAAGACTTGATATTGTATTTCTGTCCATCACTGGATGTATGATTGATATCTTGGTTTGTTTTTAAGAGTTTGGATACCTCAAGTGAATCGATATATGCAACAATCTTATCATTTGCCTCAATAGTGTTTTCTTCGTTTAAATACCAAGTGGTTGTAGTATCAAGCTCGTTTTCACTGATCCCTTTGGATATCTTCGCCATCTTTGATAAAGAGATGTTGCATCCATATCCAACAATTGAAGCATAAAGCAGATTTGGATCAATCTTCCCAATTTTTGTATTCTGGAGTGAATAGTGCTTGAAAGAATCCAAAAAGTCTGTTTTTACCTGTACTGAATATAGCAAATCGATGACAGAGATCAGCTCTGCTTGCGGAAAATATTTTGCGATGGTGTGTTCTAGCTGTTCCTCTGTCTTCTCTAATTTTGGGGTGGAGAGTATAAATGAATCTGCTGTAGGCTTGAAATATGTATTATTCTCTTTAGCAATACGCCTGTTTGTAATTTCAAAACTTTGTTCTAGCTTCTTATTGATGGGATCGATGTACTCTGAAAAGTTTTCTAAATTATCAAGTTCATAGTACGCAAGTAATGCTTTTTTCTCTTGAAAAAACTCATCTTTGGGGATTAAATAATCTTCAAAGCTTTTGTATTTATAGGAGTATTTGAGATTTAAAATGCCTGAACGGATTCCATCGCTAATGTGGATAAAGAGCAATGCTTTATAAAGTGAAACGCGAAACTTATTCTCATTATCCACAAGAGCTGATTTCTCCTCTTCAGACAAAAAATCAGTTGGTGCCAATTTAGTGAGGTTGCTATTCTCTTTGAAATAGCGAATCGCCTTTATGAGATGTTTATTGGATGATTTTTCATCAAACTCTAAGAGCTTGACAACACCGGAGAGTTTACCTTGCAGTGATTGAGAGGCTTTTTGAATAAAATCAAATTTGTCTAAATTCTCTGTTTCAATGCTGCTTTTCTCTTCTAAAAGTATTTTTATACTTTGCATTTTTGTGGCAACAAGTGATCTGAGTGCAGCTATTTTATGTTGGTCACTCCATTTTGCATCATTTATGATCCCGTTTACTTCATTTAAGATTGAGAGATTGGAATCTTCTAAGGCTTGAAGTAAGCCTCTTTGTTTGGGCTCATTCTCAAAGTGAAAATCTTTTTGGTGGCGCAGGAGAGTATTTTTTGTGCTTTGCATAATGGCAATAAGTCTATCAACAAGATTATCGTTACGGATGTAGTATTGGTATTTTACAAATGATAGCAATAAAAATTGTTGTTCAAGCTCTTGCTTTCTTCTAAGTTGTAACACTTTGCTTTGTTCAAGCCATTTTGAATAATATTGAGATATTTTGTCTGTTATGCCAACTTCATCTATGATAGGTTTTAAAATAGTAAACTTTGATCGTATAGTTTCCAAGCGTGTCAAAGAAGTAAGCATCTGTTTTTTATTCGTAGAGTGTCCTAGCTTTTTGTAGCTGCCGATGTTGTATCTGTTTTTGAAATTTTCGTCTTTGCCTGTAAAATCATCTAAAAGTTTTAGCCTCTCATCATTTCTATAAGCTTTTAAAACTGCGAGTATACTCTCGGTTTGGTTGTTCAAAGCAGCACTAATAATTTTAGACAGGGTAAAATAACTTGGAATTTCAATAGTGAGTTTTTTAGAGTAATCTACAAGAGAATAAAATATCTTTTTACGGTGAATAAAATTTTCAGCAAGCTCTATTGCGTGTTGTTGTAGTTTAGATTCAATTTCAGAATTAAACTCAACAATTTGGAAATGAGACTTGATGATCTGTTTATAGCGTTGTATTGTTCGAATAGAAGGTTGCATCATGCTATTGGAAACTTCAATTTGATATTTAGTACAGATATGTCGAATATCATCTTCGTTATAGCAGTTGAAATCAAAAAATTTATTACTGACTTTAAAATATCCATACATCAAGGTAAAAATACAAAACAGTTCATCATTACCTAAAGTCAGTGCTCGATCATATATATTTTTGGGTAGCTTGAAAAAATAGTCTCGTTCAAAACTATTTTTAAATTCTGGTACCGACTCAAAGCTTTCAATTTCACTACCTGTTAAAAATTCAATTCTTGCCATAAATATCCTATACTAAAAATGTTCGTTTATTTTAACTTATAATACACTCTAAATATCATTGATTAAAAGATAATAATTTCACTATAATTAAATAGATTAAAATATTTTCATTAAATGAGGCAAATATTGATGAAAACTACTGCTTATCTTAGGATCTCAACTGCCGATCAGGATATTGAAAAAAATAAATCTGATATTTTAAAGCTTGCCAATGAAAAACGTCTTGGTTATGTTGAATTTATAGAAGAGCAGATATCTGGAAAAGTATCCTGGAGGAAAAGAAAACTTTTTGCTATTATCGACGATGCAAAAAAAGATGATGTACTCATAGTAAGTGAACTCTCCCGTCTTGGAAGAAGTATGTTAGAGATTATGGAGATACTCTCAATAGCATCTCAAAAGCAGATGAAGATTTATGCCGTTAAGGGAAATTGGAATTTAGATGATTCTATCCAAAGCAAAGTGATGGCCATGGCTTTTTCAATTGCATCTGAGATAGAAAGGGATCTCATATCGATTCGTACAAAAGAGGCTTTGCGGTTCAAAAAAGAGAATGGAATCAAGCTAGGTCGTCCAAAAGGATCAGGCAAAAGTAAGCTTGACAAGTTTAAACCGGAAATTGAAGCATTGCTGGCTAATGGCTCTACTCAAAAATTTATAGCCAATCGTTATGATACTACAGAAGCAAATCTGTATAATTGGTTGAAAAGAAATCATCTCAAATAAAACAGGATCTCAGATGAAATACACTCTAAAAGTTGAGTTAGAAGTGGAAATTGAATTTTTAAACATTGATGAATTGGATGAGGATGCAAAAGAAGAGATTGAAGATATTGTTGTTGAAACACTATCTGATAACTCCTATGAAATTACGAAAAATATTTTTGATGAAATGAAACAACACACACACGTAAAAATTAATAAAGGATTTGCTTACGAAGATGAACGAAGTACTAATACTTGGGATGATGACGAAGAGTAATTAAGTGATTCTTAAGAACCGTGTCGTGTTTTGTACCTCTGTGTCAAAGTACCCATAGGCTTCAAAGTACTCAGCAATATCCACAGCTGTTATTCTGGAAATATCCAAAGGATGTACGTTTTCTTCATAAATCTTCATACTTCCAAGTTCTAATGCACTTAGTTTATTGCCATAGACACAGCCCGTATCAATGCCATAGAGATTATCTTTTATAAAGACATCGTCAAAGGTTTCATGCCCAAAGATATTGATAAATGGGTACTGCTCATACCCCTCTTCAAAATCATGGCCCCATTCTTCAATGTCTTTGACACGATTGACTAAAAAAGAGTGCTTTTTCTCCGCAACATCTCTTCGCTCAAAATAGGGGAGGGCAAAGGCATGGGTTAGAAAATAGCTATCTTTGATCAGATACAAGGGCAGTTGATCCATCCACGTAAGATGCTTTTCTAGAACATCATGTGCATTTTTATAGGAGCGTAGCGTCTCTTTGCCTCCCATGTAGGATTGGTCTATCCATCGGTTTGGCTTACAAGAGAGTGCTAGATCAATGGAATCGAGCATATAACTTTCGTGATTTCCAAGCAGTGATGTATAGTTGTGCTGCATCACTAAGTCAATGACCTCTTTCGAGTAATTTCCTCTGTCACACAAATCGCCAATGAAGATGATCTGCGAATTTTTTGGTAGTTGGTTTAATAGTTTTTTGAGTGTAAAGTAACACCCATGAACATCGCCAATGATGATAGTTCCCAAATTAATTATCCTATGGTTTCAAAATGCAACGATATCATGCTCATAGATGATCACTTTTTGGCATCAGTCGATTTTTGAGCACAAAAAGTCCAACAACAGCGATACCTGCTATCAAACCAAGTATAAATTCACCCACCATGGAGTTTAACAAAGGATAATGGTGCAAAAACGTGAGGTTATGGGTAAAAATGCCTCCTGCAACGAGTAGCATGGCAATGACTCCAATGATACTTAATGCTTGAATCATTTTAGGCAATAAGGCTATTAAAAGATTTCCTATTTTTTGGATAAACACATTGCTCTTTTTAAGCAAATAGAGTCCAAAATCATCCATACGCACCAACAGTGCCACTAAACCATAGACTCCAATGGTAGCCAACACTGCAATCAAAGAGGTCACAACAATGCGAGTAAGCAGGGGTGATTCACTCACTGTTCCAAGGGCTAAAATGATAATTTCAATGGAGAGTATAAAATCGGTGGTAATGGCTTGCTTGATCTTCTCTTTTTCACTACTTTGATTGATGGTTCCATGAGGTTTTGAGGCTTTCTCAGGCTTGTGCCAAAGATGCATGAGCGTATGTAAAACCTTTTCAGCTCCTTCATAGCTAAGATAGAGTGCACCAAAGAGTAAAATAGGTCCTATCATCCAAGGGGCAAAGGCTGAGAGTAGCAAGGCTAAAGGAAGAATAATGACTTTATTGAGTAACGAACCTTTGGCAATGGCCCATAGTACTGGCAATTCTCGATCACTGGCAAAATGAGCAGACATATTGGCATTGACCGCTAAATCATCACCTAAGATACCTGCCGTTTTTTTCGCAGCCATTTTACTCATAATAGCAACATCATCCAATGTTGCTGCTACATCATCTAAAATGGCAAACAGCCCTCCGATGTTCATTGCTCCTCCTTAATCTTAAAGGGATTATTATAGCTAAAAATCTTTTTCTACAGATTCGGAACTCTTTATATTATAGACGCTATTCGGCTATAGTAACCTCTAGGAGTAAGCCATGCAAGAGACACAAGCACTGAATCTTTTAGATATCCCCAGAAGCACATTTAAAGAGTAGAGTAATCCAGCTCATAAAAACATAGAGATTTTTAAACTCTTCTCAAAAAAAAGCTATGCCAAATTAACATCACGCTAGAAGGTGGCGTTTGCTAAAATTGTGCGTGAATGTGAAGAGGGTGATATACAAGAGCTCTTTGATGTCAATGTTGTTTCCAAAGATCTATTCTTTCATCTTTTAGGCACTTCACCTTTAGCCCCATTATCAAATGTGCTATAATGACAACAGAATAAGTGTTGATTTTATAAAGGAGGTTTCCTATGGTTAATATTGAAAAAGTAAAACATGAAATTGTAGAACGCCTTAAACCATTAAACCCTGATAAAATCATTCTTTTTGGATCATATGCATATTGTACACCTACTGAAAATAGTGATATTGATATATGTATAGTAGAAGCCAATGTAGTATCTAAATCACAAGAAAAATCAAAAATTCGTACTTTGCTTAAAGATATTAAAATGGCTAAAGATATCTTAGTTGAGCAAAGTGATGATTTTGAAAAACACAGCAGTGAACTTTGGATTAATACTGCTTTGTACGATGCAGCGCATAAAGGAATCGTGCTTTATGCAAAAAAGTGATATCAAAAATTTTTATATCAATACACGTTACAATAGTTTCAAAATACATAGTAATTTTTAAAGGAGGTTGTGGTGTCTATTGTTGAAGAAGCCCTTACTCTTAAACCCATTGAACGACTGCATTTAGTAGATGAACTGTTATTAAGCCTTGATATTCCTACAAAAGAGATTGATCTTTTATGGGCTGAAGAA
>RZYK01000126.1 GCA_009930355.1 Campylobacterota bacterium
ACTGCGCTACGCCCCGACATTTAAAAAAACTTAAGTTCGTCTTTTTAAGGCTGAAATTCTATCTAAATTCCAGCCTTTTGTCAAGAAAAAAAATTATGCTTTATATTGGAACTCTATAAGTCCTTCTGTAGGTGAACTTGCGGTTGCAAAAGGCTTTTTTGCAATACGTCCTGCAAGGAAGCTATTACGTCCTGCAATGACCGCATGTTTCATGGCTTCTGCCATTAAAATTGGATTTCTTGCTTGAGCAATAGCCGTATTGGTTAGTACACCATCTGCTCCAATTTCCATTGCAATGGCTGCATCACTTGCACATCCAATTCCTGCATCAACAATGACAGGAATTTTCACGGCTTCTTTAATGAAGAGAACATTGTAACGGTTTTGAATACCTAGTCCGCTACCAATGGGCGAGGCAAGGGGCATAATGGCGGCACTCCCTGCATCTTCAAGGCGTTTTGCCATAATGGGGTCATCATTCGTGTAGGTCATAATCGTAAAGCCATCTTTGGCTAAAATTTCACATGCCTTAAGGGTTTCCAGAACATCAGGATAAAGTGTTTTTGCGGTATCCCCGATGACTTCTAGTTTAATCAAATTAAGCCCTGTGGCTTCTTTCACCATTCTAAAAAGCGTAATAGCATCTTCAGCCGTAGTACATCCAGCAGAATTTGGTAAGAGTTGAATGTCTGTATCTTTGAAATAGTCCATTAAATTCTCTTCATTAGGATTAGTAATGTTGACCCGTCGAACTGCTACAGTAATCAGTTTAGAACCACTGGCAAGTGTGGCATCTTTTGTGGTTTGAAAATCGGGGTATTTTCCACTTCCTACAATTAAACGGCTTGCAAATTCAATATTGCCAACTTTTAAAATATCGTTCATGTTTCACTTCCTGTCAAGTAATTTTTTTACAGTTTGGGGTAATAATTCATGTTCTATCGCATGAATTTTATCTTCAAAAGCTTCAAAACTCATGTTTTCACTTTTCTCAAAACAGCGTTGTGCAATGATATCCCCACCATCGAGCTCTTCACTAACATAATGTACGCTAATACCAGCAACTTTCATGGGAGAATCAAAACTATCCTTTATAGCACTGCCACCCTTAAAAAGTGGAAGTAATGAGGGATGTAAATTGATCGCTTTGACAGTGTGTGTAAAAATCGGGGTTAAAATACGCATAAACCCAGCTAAAACAGTCAGTTCAGCACCACTTTGGGCGATAGCTTGCACCAGAGCTTCATCAAAGGCTTCACGGCTAGCGTAGTGTGTGTGGTCGATAATTAGTGGTTCAAGACCAAAACGTCTGGCTTTTTCAATACCTTGTGCGTCAGGGCGATTGCAAATGGTAAGGGCAACTTCTATTTTGGCGTGTTCAAAAGGTGTTTGATAGAGAAATTCAAGCAGTTTTTCAAGGTTACTGCCTGTTCCACTAAAGAGAATAGCAATTTTTTTTATAAGCATTTAAGACCTTTACAAATATCAAGAGGAGTAAGTGCAAAATTATTACATGTAAGTTTTTTCGAAACGAGGGCATGCGCTAAAGAGGCGTGAATGGCAGCGTCTTTTAGGGTATAACCTTGAGCGATGAGTGCCCCAATCATGCCCGCTAAAACATCGCCACTGCCTCCTTTAGCAAGGGAAGGCGTGCCATAGGTATTGATGAAAAGTTCACCTTTATAGGCAATAATAGTATTAGCCCCTTTAAGGACTAAGATTATGTGAGGGAAGGTTTCACTAAATTTTTTTGCATACAAAAAACGGTTGGCTTGAATCTGCTCAACGCTCACCTTTTCTTTACATGTAAAGGCTAAAATAGAGCTAAATTCTTTGGGATGGGGTGTGAGTACCAAGGGCTTTTTTGATGCAATGATATCCAAAATAAGCGCATGGTGGCACAATGAAGCATCAATAACAAGGGGTAAATCATTTTCGAGCAAAAGATGTTTGAGCCATGTTGCATCAAAAGGCATTTCAAGCCCCATACCTGCTAAAATGACCGAAGCATTTTTGGGAAGTGTGGGCGTGTGCATAAGATAAACGGGGAGTTTTTTAACTTTTTCACCCACAAGGCTTACCAATCCTGCGCCAAAATGAAAAGCCCCTATACCTGCTAAATGTGCAGCCCCTTCTTTTGTGCCTTGAAGAATCACTACATGACCAAAAGAGCCTTTATTGCTATTTTTTTGAGTACGAAAAGGGAGTTTTAGGTCTTTTTTTTCTAACACAAAAAAAGGTGAAGGCACTTCATAGTCTTTGCGTGTTATGCCTAAAGAGGCAACACGGATTTTTCCTACCGCATCTTTTAGAGTGTCATTAAGCAGGCAAAGTTTTAAAGCGCCCATAGTAATGGTTTTGTGGGCGTGAAAAATGGTGGGACTAAGACTTAAATCATTGAGAATACCACTGGGCATATCGCATGCAATTTTATACCCTTCTTTGGCATTGAGGCTTTCAAGTAGTTTACATGTAAAGCTATCCAAAGGACGATTTAGCCCTGCTCCAAAGAGAGCATCAACGTAAACATCAGCATCTATTAGCGTATCAACAATAGGTACACCTAGCTTTTTTGCACGCTCCAGTTGAAGTTGTGCTAGAGGCGATTTGGGGGCAAAAGGGAGGTACATTGCAACCGTATATTTTCCATGCAAAAGACGTGCTGCAACCATACCATCCGCACCATTATTGCCTATACCACAGATAAAAAGAGCATTTTTTTTACATGTAAGCTTTTTTTTCACGGCATTTGCAAGGGCTAATCCTGCGTGTTCCATTAAAATTTCAGGGCTGAGTCCAAAGTGTGTGTAACAACGTTCATCCAAAGTATGAGTCTCTTCATAGGCATAATGCATGACTTCTCCTAACGTTTGCGAAAACTTAAAGCTTCAATGAGATGTTCTTGTTCGATAAGGTCTTTTTGCGCTAAATCGGCAATGGTGCGTGCCATACGCAAAACTTTATGCACACTTCTTTGGCTTAATCCAAAACGGCTTTGTGCCATTTCTAAACGCTCTTTTGCTGTCTCATCTAAGAGACAAAAGTGACTGGTATCGTATTCATTCAGTTTACCATTAAGCTCATTTTGTCCACGCATTTTTTGCATTTTAAAAGCGTTTAGGACCTGTGCAAACATCTCTTTTGAGCTAAGTCCTTGCTCTTTAGAGTGCTCTTCACTCATTTGAATGTACAGATCAATTCTATCCATAATAGGCTCAGAAATACGGTTTTTGTAGCGATTGATTTCTACTTCAGAACAACGACATTCATGGATTTGGCTAAAAAGATTACCGCAAGGGCAAGGGTTTTGCGCCGCAGCAAAGAGAAATTTTGTGGCGTAACTTATTTTGGTATTGACACGAGAAATAAGCACACGATGATCTTCTAATGGCTCTCTTAAACTTTCTAAGACGGCTTTTGAGAAGTTGGGAAATTCATCAAAAAAAAGTACGCCATTGTGCGCTAAAGCAATTTCACCTGCTTGGGCATGAGTACTTCCTCCGCCAAAAATAGAAGGGCGTGAGGAAGTATGGTGGGGAGAGCGAAAAGGGCGAAGAGGGCTTAATTCACGCTCTTCTTCGTGCAAAGAATAATAGGCATTGGATTCTAAAATTTCCTCAATGCTCTGAGGAGGTAAAATGTAACGTAAACGCTTAATACTCATGCTTTTACCACACCCAGGGCTTCCCTCCATTAAGAGATTGTGCATTCCAGCAGCAGCAATCGTCAAAGCACGTTTGGCTCGGTGTTGACCTAAAACATCGCTAAAATCAAGAGGAAATTCTATGGTATAAAAGTAGGATTTTCCTTGAATGTCAAGGCGATTTTCACACAAGGGGTGTACCCCTCTTTTTGCTTCTATTTCATACCGTTTTTCTTTAAAAAATAGAACAGCTTCATGCAGGGTTTCTACGCCAAAAGCTTGAATATGCGGGATTTGCTCAATTTTTGGAAGGAGTGTTTTTGGAACTAAGACACGAAGATTCGAGATATGGGCTGCTAAAGAGAGAATAATAGGAAAAATGGCATTGGTTTTTTTAATTTTGCCATCCAATCCCAACTCTCCAAAGATAAAAAAATCGTTACATGTAAAACGCTCTTTTTGAATGGCAATAAGCAAGGCAATGACCAGATCAAAGTGGCTTCCCTCTTTTTTTAAGTCCGAGGGGGAGAGGTTAATTGTGATTTTCTGAGAGGGAAATTCAAAATGAATGCTCGAAAGTGCAGATTTGATACGCTCACGTGATTCTTGAATCGATTGATCCGCCATACCTACAATGCTAAAACCAGGAAGGGAGCGAACCAATGTGGATTCAACGGCAACCTCATGGGCTTTATTGCCATATAAAGTCGCACATTTGGCATGTTTAACTTTAGAGAGTTCAACCGCTTCATCCACGACTATTTACCTGCTTTGTACTTTTTTTTCCACTCTTTTTCAAATTTTTTACGTTTTAAATACGAGAGTTTTTCAATAAAAAGATGCCCTTTGAGATGATCCATCTCATGTTGCACAGCAATAGCCATTAAATCGCTAAACTCTTCTTCATGCATTAACCCCATACGATCATAAAAATGAAGTTTAATATGTTCGGCTCGGCTCACTTCATCATAATAACCAGGGACGCTTAAACACCCTTCTTGATAAACTGTGGAGCCATCTTTTTCAACAATGACTGGGTTTATAATTTCATAAAGATTTTCTTTTTTTTGGAGGCCTTCTTCATTAACTAAATTGATAATAAGGACATTTTGTGCTATACCAATTTGAATAGCAGCAAGTCCAATACCTTCTTTTGTAACCATGGTTTCATACATGTCATCCAGCAATTCATGAAGGGTTGCATCAAAATGTATTACATCTTTTGATGTTTCTCTGAGTATTTTATTGGGGTAAACAAGTATCTCACGGATCATTCTATTTCACTCTCATGTAAAGGAGTACAAACCATATAAGGGGTTAATTTTCTTCCTGTTTTTGGCAATCCTTCCAGTGTGGCTGCAAGGAATTCTTCAACACTATGCTCCGTATCAAGAGATGTAATCGCAAGCTCAATATCTGTTTCAATTTCTGAAGTTCCCACAAAAAAACTGGTTTGATAGACCAGTTCACTAATGCGATCACACGCTTTTTTTGCAGAAGATAAATCAGTATGTTTTAAAATCATGGCTAATGTTCCATCGCCAAAATGAGCTACAACATCACTTCTTCTGGACGTTTTTAGTAGTAACTTTGCGATATTACGTATAATAGTGTCTTTTTCACGTTTGCTGGCAATCTTCTCTAAAGAACTCTCTTTAACTCGCGCTAATACAAGGGTGCTTGGGTGGGCATAGGTTTTGATGAGTTTAATTTCATCTTTTATAGATTTCACAAGGTAGCGTCTATTATAAATACCAAATTTGGCATCAAATATGGATTGGTTATCAACTTCTTGTAAAATAGTTGTTGTCTTTTGGTAATAGCCTTTCAAAAGATCAATTTGTTTAGCGGTTAATGCAAACATTTTATTGAGATCTTCTGTTAAAGATGAAATGATATTTTGGGTTGCAAGAAAACTAGGGTTGGTTTCAAGTTGAGCTGATCGCTTTTTAATAATATCTTGCATCACGTTGAGGTTTCGATAAACCGTAGAAACGACTTGCATAATATTTTTAATTTGTGCAAATCCTTCTTTGATCTCTTGTTCAATACGAGCATGACTTTCATCGTTGTTATTATTTTCCAGTTCTAAAAAATCATTAATGCGTTTTTTTAAAGCACTTGGTTTACTTTCTAAAAGTTTGTCAAAGTAAATTTGAAAGTTTGATGGGGTAGGAGGAATACTTTCATCTCCCATTACTTTTAAGACAAGTGCAGCGAATTTTTCAAGTTCATTATTGGATGAAGAGGTTGCAATAGGCTCTTTAAGAGCTGGAGGTGGTGGTGCTTGCTCTATGACATCATCTTTGGTATCGATATTATACACACCCACATTTCCTTTTTCTTTGTTAAAACGAACCATTGCTTACCTTTTTATCACTTTTTATTTAAAACTTTTATCAAGTACTTTATCGATTAATCCATAC
>RZYK01000007.1 GCA_009930355.1 Campylobacterota bacterium
GAAGCTTTTAGCCTTTGTTCTGTCATCAAAGTATCAATGGTATAACCACTCACTCCCAAAACAATAAGTGCCACCGCAGAGAAGATATATTTTTTATTGCGTTTAAAAAAACGCTCACTTTTAATCATCCCCTCAAGAAATTGCTCTTCGGTACTAATTTCTTTCTTAACTACCTGAATATTTTCTTTAAGTCCCAAACAGTGTCCTTATGCAATTTTTTTAAAATGTCTCAAAGTTTATCACAAGAAATATAAAAA
The DNA here is from genome assembly GCA_009930355.1 of Campylobacterota bacterium. Taxonomy (GTDB): domain Bacteria; phylum Campylobacterota; class Campylobacteria; order Campylobacterales; family Sulfurospirillaceae; genus Sulfurospirillum. The sequence goes on from RZYK01000007.1 coordinate 258, forward strand.
GATTATATGGTAGCTCCTTAGCATTTCAGTATCCACCAAAAGAGAATTTGCTATAATGAAACCTTAAAAATATTTAAGGATTTAAGCAGAATGATAATTGATAATGCATTGCTCACAAAACTTGAAAAACTCTCTTCATTAAAGATAAGTGATGAGAAAAGAGAAAGCGTCATTAACCAACTCAGTGAAATTGTCTCTTTTGTTGAAAATCTTAACGAACTAAATCTACAAAGTGAAGAGGCAACGTTTACGACCCTCACAGGAGGCACCCCTTTGAGAGAAGATGTTCCCCATGTGAATCATGACATTATCTCAACTCTTTTAAAAAATGCACCTCAGAGTGAAAATGGTTTTTTTGTTGTTCCAAAAATTATAGAATAAAGACTATCTAAGATCAAGGAAAATATAAAATGGCTTCAATCAATATTAAAGCATTACTAAAAAATGTTGTTGCATACAAAGCATCAGATCTGCACTTAGTGAGTCGCAGTGAACCACAAATTCGTATTGATGGAAAATTAGTACCCCTTGATATGGATAAACTTGATGGCAATATTATTGAAGAAATTTGTTATACGCTAATTACAGATAAACAAAAAAAGAAACTAGAAGAAGAGAAAGAACTTGATTTCGCCATTATGTTTCCAGATATTGGTCGTTTTCGTGCTAACTATTACTATACGATGGGTAGTGAATTAGCTGCGGCATTTAGAATTATTCCTATTGATATTCCCTCATTAGATGAACTCAATACTCCACCTGTTTTTAAAGATGTTATTCAACGAGAAAAAGGTCTTATCTTAGTCACAGGGCCTACTGGAAGCGGAAAATCAACCACATTAGCAGCACTATTGAATGAAATCAACTTATATGAACATCGTCACGTTATTACGATTGAAGATCCTGTAGAATTTATTCACCAAAATAAAAAAGCTCTTTTTTCACACCGTAATGTGGGAGATGACACAAAAAGTTTTGCAAGAGCACTGAAATTTTCTTTGCGTGAAGATCCTGATGTTATTCTTGTAGGGGAAATGCGTGACCAAGAAACCATAAGTACGGCTATTACTGCTGCTGAAACAGGTCACTTAGTCATGGGAACGCTCCATACCAATTCTGCCGTTCAGACTATTAACCGTATTGTGGATAGCTTTGAAGGTGCAGAACAAGTTCAAGTGCGTAATATGCTTGCATCCTCTTTGTATGCCGTTATTTCACAAAGTCTTTTACCTAAAATCGGTGGAGGAAGGGTTGCTATTCATGAAATTATGATTAATAATGCTCCTATTGCCAATCTTATTCGTGAGAATAAAATGCACCAAATTTATTCGCAAATGCAACTCAATCAACAAAAAACTGGAATGATTACTCAAACACAAGCGATGATGAAACACCTTCGTGCTAATCTCATTAGTAAAGAAGATGCTATTCGTTACTCAACCCAACCCCAAGAACTCTTAAATAATATGGGTATATAACGCAGAAGGTTTGCAAGAACATTTTACAAAGATTACAGCTTATTCAAGCTATAATCAAGCAAAAATTAATTCACAAGAGGTCACTATGAATCAAAGCAATCACATATCAAAACTTGTTTTCACCATTGCGGAAGAGACTTTTAATAAACTACGTGTACTAGATATTCCTCCTTATCCTAAGTATTATCATGATATGTTTATAGAAATCCTTGAACAAACAGGCAATAGTGAAATACTAGACCTTTCAAAAAAACACAGCTACTTGTTTTCCAATGCATCACAAGAAGAAATGATTAGTGAATCATGCTTTGGTCTAGTCAAAAAAGGGCTAGAAGAGTTTGTTAAAACCAATGATAATCTGAAATTTATTTCAGACGAAACAGCCATTAACATTGATGCAATAAAAAAAGATTACACCCGTATTGACACCAATGACGTTCTTCACGCTTTTGATCTTTTTCAAAATAAAATCTTCCAAGAACTCCAAGCAGCAGATGAGACTATTGGCAAACTGAAATTGGAAGTTGAACGATTGGAGCGCGAGTCTAATATTGACCCCCTGACCAAAGCACACAATCGAAGAGTTTTGGTTAAAGATTTAGAAGAAGTGCTTAGTTTTGGAAAAGAGAAAGACATAGACATGCACCTTGTCATGTTTGACGCAGATGATTTTAAACACATCAATGACTCTTTTGGACACATTGCAGGCGATAAAACACTGATTTTTTTATCAAAACTTATTCAAAATTCACTCAGACGCGGAACACGTATTTATCGTTATGGGGGTGAAGAATTTGTTGTTATTCTTAATCGAACATCCCGTGAAGAGGCTAATAAGATTATTGAACGTATTTTAAAAGAGACCAGTGATAGTAAACTACTTTACAAAAATCATGATATTCACTTAACACTCAGTGCTGGTATCTGTTCGCATAAACAAAATATGAGTGCGGATGAAATTTTAGAAAAAGCCGATAAAGCACTTTATGAGGCAAAAAAAAGCGGTAAAAATTGTTTTAGGAGTGCATTTTAATGACCCATATTTCCATGTTTGATATTATTTCTCTAGCGTTAGTTCTTATTTTAGGTATTAAAGGCATTATTAATGGCTTTGCGAAAGAAGTATTTGGTCTTTTAGGCATTATTGGTGGTGTTTTTTTCGCATCCCGTTATGCAGCGGAGGCAGGCGAACTTATTAATGCCAATCTATTTTCCTTTGCCAACCAAGCGTCTCTCTATCTTTTTGGTTTTATTGCTGTCTTAATTCTTTTTTGGGTCAGCTCACTCTTCTTAGGCTATCTTGTTTCTCATATTATTAGCCTAAGTGGGCTTGGTAGTATTGACAAATTAGCTGGCTTTGCAGTAGGAAGCATGAAAATATTCTTGGTCTTTTCTGTCTTGGCTGTTGCTTTAAATAATATCGAATTTGTGAAATCTCGTCTTGAACCTTACGTAGCTAATAGTATGATGTTTCCTCTCTTTTTAGAGACAGGTCATGCCATTGTAAAACTTGATCCTAATACGATGCTTGAGAGCATTCAAGCCAAAGAGACCAAAAATCCTTAAGAAGGGGCAACCATTATGAACGCATTTGAAAATACTGAATACACATCTTTGCTTTCAACTTTTAAAGAATTACTAAAAACCAACAAACTGAAATTCACAAAGCAACGTGAAGTCATTTTAAAAACACTCTATGAACAAAATGAGCACTTTACGCCCGAAGACCTTTATATTTATCTTAAAACAAAATACCCTGAGCTTAATATTGGCATTGCAACCGTTTATCGTACGCTCAATCTTCTTGAAGAGTCACATATGGTCACATCCATCTCTTTTGGGGTTGCAGGGAAAAAGTTTGAACTAGCAAATAAGCCACATCATGATCATATGATTTGTAAAAGTTGTGGACTTATCATTGAATTTCAAAATGAGAAGATTGAACAATTACAACTAGATATTGCCAAAGTACATAATTTTCATATTACCAGTCATTTAATGCAATTACGTGGCTTGTGTGAAAAATGTGCAAAGGCCAATAGCAACCATTAAGGAAAGAGGATACTATTTTGATATTTCAAGACCAATACCAGCAACAAAGAATTGAAAAAGGTAAAGCCCTTCAAGCACTAGGACACAATCCTTATCGACATAACATTATCAAAGATACGAGCACCAAAGAGTTTTTAGAGTGTTACGAATACGTGATTGAGAGTGAACTCAAACGCGATGAAAATAAAAACAACACCATCGTTGGGCGCATTAAATTTTTGCGTCACATGGGTAAAGCAGCCTTTGCCAAAATAGAAGATGAACATGGAATTTTACAAATTTATTTTAGCCGTGAATCCATTGGAGAGGCATGGTTTGATGAAGCGAAAAAGCTCATTGAAGTCGGTGATATCATCAGCGTTTCAGGCTTTCCTTTTGTCACTAAAACAGGTGAATTATCTTTACATGTAAAGAGATTAGAAATTGCCACAAAGTCTATTACCCCTCTTCCTGAAAAATTTCATGGACTTCAAGACAAAGAACTAAGATACCGTAAACGTTACCTTGATATGATTATGAACAGTGATGTGCGAAAAACATTTAAAATTCGTAGCCGTATCGTGAGTGAAATTCGTCATTTCTTTGAAGAGAGAGACTTTTTGGAAGTTGAAACTCCTATGATGCACCCTATTGCAGGCGGGGCAAATGCAAAACCTTTTGTAACCCATCACAATGCTTTAGGTGTTGATCGTTATCTTAGAATTGCACCAGAGTTATATCTTAAGCGTCTCGTTGTAGGTGGTTTTGAAGCTGTTTTTGAAATTAACCGTAACTTTAGAAATGAAGGTATGGATCAAACCCATAATCCTGAATTTACCATGATTGAATTTTACTGGGCTTATCATAATTATCATGACTTAATGCATTTAACCGAAGAGATGTTTGATGTACTTCTTAAAAAACTCAAACTTCCACGTAAACTTCCTTACGGAGAGATTGAAATTGACTTTTCTAAACCTTTTCGTAAGATCGCTTTTAGAGCAGCCCTTGCTGAAATTGGTGGTGTACCTGATGAAATTTTGGATGATTGCCAAAAAATTATTGCCTATATTCAAAGTAAAGGTTTTAGTGTTGAGAGCAATTTAAGCCTTGGCAAACTCTATGAAGAACTGTTTGATCTTTTTGTAGAAGAAAAGTTAATTGATCCAACATTTATTATTGACTATCCTATTGAAATTAGCCCACTTGCACGTAGAAGTGAAAGTAATCCTAATATTGCAGAGCGTTTTGAGCTCTTTATTGCAGGGCGAGAAATTGCCAATGGATTTAATGAGCTAAATGACCCGATTGACCAATATGAAAGGTTTGCAAAACAACTCCAAGCAAAGAATGCAGGTGATGACGAAGCGCATGAGATGGATGAAGACTATGTTCACGCACTCGGTTATGGCTTACCTCCAACGGCTGGACAAGGAATGGGCATTGATCGTCTTACGATGTTATTAACCAATGAGGCATCGATTAAAGATGTGATTCTTTTCCCTGCCATGAAACCGCTCAATGATGCGGATGAATTACCACAAAAAGATGAGGAATAAAAAATGAGTATTTTAAAAACTGTTGACCCTGTTGTTTATGAACTAACCGTTAAAGAGTTGGAGCGTCAATGCGATCACCTTGAAATGATTGCGAGTGAAAACTTCACCTATCCTGCTGTCATGGAAGCCATGGGAAGTGTCTTCACCAACAAATACGCCGAAGGATATCCTGGTAAACGCTACTACGGTGGATGTGAATTTGCGGATGCGGTTGAACAACTCGCAATCGATAGAGTGTGTCAACTCTTTGGCTGTACCTATGCCAATGTACAACCTAATTCAGGAAGTCAAGCCAACCAAGGTGTTTATCAAGCACTCCTCAATCCTTACGATAAAATCTTAGGAATGGATTTAAGCCACGGCGGTCACTTAACCCACGGTTCAAAAGTAAGCAGTTCGGGAAAAACTTACTCAAGCTTTTTCTATGGTGTTGAACTTGATGGTCGTATTAACTACGAAAAAGTAAGAGAAATCGCTCATATTGTCAAACCTAAAATGATTGTTTGTGGAGCAAGTGCTTATGCAAGAGAACTTGACTTTGCAAAATTTAGAGAAATTGCGGATGAAGTAGGCGCTTACCTTTTTGCGGATATCGCACATATTGCTGGTTTAGTGGCTGGTGGTGAACATCCAAGTCCTTTTCCACATTGCCATATTGTGACATCCACCACACATAAAACCCTCCGTGGACCTCGTGGTGGTATCATTTTAACCAACGATGAAGAAATTGCTAAAAAAGTCAATAGTGCTATTTTCCCAGGCATTCAAGGTGGTCCATTGGTTCATGTTATTGCTGCAAAAGCAGTTGGTTTTGCCGAAAACTTAAAACCTGAGTGGAAAGTCTATGCTAAACAAGTACGAGCAAATGCAAAAGTTTTAGCTGATGTGCTGATTCATCGTGGATATGACATTGTCAGTGGTGGTACGGACAACCATATGGTACTTGTCTCTTTTCTTAATAAAGAATTTAGTGGTAAAGATGCCGATGCAGCACTTGGCCGTGCAGGTATTACGGTCAATAAAAACACTGTGCCTGGAGAGACGAGAAGTCCATTCGTTACCAGTGGTGTAAGAATTGGTGCCCCTGCTCTAACAGCTCGTGGCATGAAGGAAAAAGAGTTCGAAATTATTGCAAATAAAATTGCTGATGTTCTTGATAATATCAACGATGAATCTTTACATGTAAAGATCAAAGATGAGATGAAAGCATTGGCGAGTAACTTCATTATTTACGATAGACCAACCTATTAAGGGGTATAATGTACACTATAGACGTCTCTCTTATCAAAATGATTACAGATCATTATTGGATTAAACGGGATAATATTGTCCAAAAAATTGATTTTGGGGGGAGAGTCTTTTTCGATAAGTATGAACGTATTGATCAACCTTTGAACAATAGTATCATTAAAGATCATCTTGAAGGTAAAATTACCGTTGCTCACTCGTTGATTAACCGTTTTGATAAAGTTGAAAACATTGTGTTTGACTATAATGGAAGAAATACGGAGCGATTTTGGCATAGGGCACAGCTTTTGCTTAGGGAAGAAGGGTTTATCAATTTTACAGCCTTTAAAAGTAAAACAGAAGGTCACTTGCATTTGTATGTTCATAAAGGACACACCACGTTACAAGAGGGGTGTCAAATTGCTAAAATGCTCTCAGCAAAGCTTTCGCAAAAGCTTCCACGAGAGTGGAGGATGTTCCCGACACAAGAACTTCCAAAAGAGTTTAATATTTTAGCACTCCCTTATGATTTATACCAAAAAGAGAGAGGCGCTTCTTGGTCTAAACATATGTAAGTATGTTTTGAATTCAATACCTTTTGTATTATTATCACTCCAAAGGAGAAACGATGGAAAATAGAAATGAACTTAGTGATATTGTTTTAGAAAAAGGGGATAATAAAACCCTTAAGATCAAACGTATCTTGATTTTAGTGGCTTTTTTGATTTTAGTTTTTTTAGTAGCCCTTGCTAGTATGAAAGTTGCTAACAACGACCAAAATAAAGAAACATCTAAATTAATTTTACCACCAGAACCAACGCAAGAGACACAAATACCTAAAGATGATCAACTCTTTAAACAGGTTCCTATTATTGAAGAGAATCCTAAAAAAGAGAGTTTTGAAGATATGATTAAAACTCTCAAAGAAAAAGAAGCCCAAAAGCAAGAAGAGACAAAAAGTGCTTCGACTGAAACCCCTGTGACTCAGCCTACTACAAGCACAAAAGAGACACCCGTTTCAACACCTGCAAAAACAAAAGAGACTACAAAACCTCAACAAATGCTTCGAAGTACTGAAGTTGAAACACCAAGTACAGCGCCTTCTAAAGGAAGCCTTACCGTCGTACCTGGTACGTACGTACAAATTGGAGCCATAGCGACAGCACCAAGCGCAAAACAACTCGCTGATATTAAAGCCAAAGGTTTTGAATGCAAACCTTATACAACCGTTGTCAATGGCAATAAAGTCGTTAAACTTTTAATTGGCCCTTATGCAAATTCTACTGAAGCCACAAGTGCGTTAGGTCAGATTCGTGAAAATGTTAATAAAAATGCCTTTATTTATAGGGTGAAGTAAGGTGCTAAGCTCTCGTAAAATTTTGTTCGACCAGTTAACGCCTATTACCATTTTTGCAAAACTACAGCGTTATTTTGAAGGAGAACTCTCTTTTTTATTTGAAAGTGCCATCAACAATAATGATGGCAACTTCAGTTTTCTCTTTATTGGAGCACAAGAGCGTGTTATTCACCAAAAAGGACACAGTGTTCATCTCGATGAAACAGGGCTTTCTCATGATTTAGGCGCTAACCCTTTTACCTTTCTCAAAGAGCGTTATGCCAAAATAGATAAAGTACGCTATCAACACTATGCTAAGGAGTTAGGCATTGGATTTATTGATGGTTTTATTGGATACATTGGATACGATGCTGTTAAAATCTTTGAACCTCGTTTAAAATCACATATGGATTATCTAAAAGATGAATTGCTAATTCCAGAAATTGATCTTATGCGCCCTAAACTTGTTTGTACCTTTTCACATAAATCCAATACATTAATACTAACAACTTTTGTGCCAGAAATTGCGCTTCAACTTGATGCTATTGAAAAAATGCTCAAAGAACCTCATGTGCATATTCCTATTCAAACAGCACAGGTCGATAAAACAAAAGGCAGCTTCACCTTTTCAAAAGAGCAATTTTTCACTATGGTAGAAAAATCAAAAGAGATGATTCGAAGTGGTGATGTCTTTCAGATTTTAATGTCTAACCGTTTTACCCAATATGCTCATATTGATCGTTTAAGTTTTTACCGCATTTTACGTCAAAAAAATCCTTCCCCTTATATGTTTTATCTCTCTTATCCTGAGTTTGCTATCATTGGCAGCTCTCCTGAGGTTATGGTCGGGCTTAAGGAAGGTCATATTTTACTACGCCCTATTGCTGGAACACGTAAACGTGGCTCAACGTATGAAAAAGATATAGCATACGAAGCTGAAATGCTTAGTGATGAAAAAGAGCGTGCAGAGCATTTAATGCTCATTGATTTGGGTCGTAATGATTTAGGGCGTGTTGCAAAAGTGGGGAGTGTCAAAGTTAAAGAGATGATGCGCGTGGAACGCTATTCACATGTGATGCATATGGTGAGTGATATTGAAGCAACTCTTGATACTAAATACGATATGTTTGACCTTTTTGCGGCAACTTTTACGGCTGGAACTATGACAGGGACGCCTAAAATTCGTGCTATGGAACTTATCAGTGATTTTGAAGGTACTAAGCGTAGCTTTTACAGTGGTGCAGCTGGTTATTTTGGATTTGATGGGAATATGGACAGTTGTATTATGATTCGAACGGCTTATTTGGATCATGAAAAAATTATCTTTCAAGCAGGAGCTGGCATCGTAGCAGACAGTAAACCAGAGCTTGAATACCTTGAAGTTACCAACAAATTAGGAGCCATGACGAGCTCTTTAGATGATTTAAGAGAATAAAATACTATGTTACTTTTTAGTATTTTTGGTTATCCCGTAGCACATTCCATTTCTCCTCGCCTTCACAATAGCGTTATCAATGCTCTCAAACTTGATGGTTGCTATATTAGAACACCTCTTATGCATGCTGAAACGCTGGTGCAAACATTTAAAACCTTACAACTTGAAGGTGCGAATGTCACCGTTCCACATAAAGAGAGTGCGTTTGCCCAATGCGATGAAGTACGAGGCATTGCACAAAAAATTGGGGCAGTCAATACTTTGGTGCGTGAAGGAAATCGTATCATTGGCTACAATACAGATGCTGAAGGTTTTTATGAAGCGATTAAAAGTTTTGGCTATATTCGAAATGCCCTTGTTTTAGGAGCAGGTGGAACAGCTAAAGCCATTGCTACTATTTTAAAAGAGCATGCCATAGATGTAACAATTCTTAATCGCTCTGCCTCAAGGCTTGCTTTTTTTGAGACACAAGGGTTTACATGTAAAACATGGGAAACGTTTGAAGAAGACAAATATGACCTTATTATTAATACCACATCTGCGGGTCTTAAAGATGAGGAGTACCCTTGCGATATCGCCCTTTTAAAAAATATTTTTCAAAATGCCAAATATGCTTTTGATGTTATCTACAACAAACCCACCCCTTTTTTAAAACTTGCTCAAGCTTATCATCTTACATGTAAAGATGGAAAAGAGATGCTTTTGTATCAAGGGGTACTTGCCTTTAACCTTTTCTTTTCGAATCATCATGATCTCAAAACCATCGAATCACTTATGCGTCCTGTCTTTGACCTTTAACCCTTAAAAAGGAGTATTTATGCAATTAGAGCACACATTGCAAAATCCTTGCGCTCATGATTATCAATTATTGATTAAAAATCTTTTCAACGCACCTATCTCTTACGAACCTCATCAAGAGATTGTCTACCGTTTAGACAAACGTTTTTCATATGAGGATTTTAAAAAACGCGTGCATCAACTAGCACATATGCTTAGCGCTATGGGGATTAAAAGAGGCGATACGGTGGCTGTTATGGATTATGATTCACACCGTTATTTGGAGTGCTATTTTGCTATTCCTATGATAGGTGCTGTTTTACACACGATTAACATTCGACTTGCTCCAGAACAAATTCTTTATACCATTGACCAGGCAGAAGATAACTTCATCCTAGCCCATACCGATTTTATACCCCTTTTGGAGCAGATTAAAGGAAGGCTCGATATTGAGGGATTTATCCTTTTATGTGATGATGATATATTACCCCAAACATCTTTACATGTAAAAGGTGAATACGAAAATTTACTCGCTCAACAACCCACATTTTTCGACTTTCCTGACTTTGATGAAAATACACGAGCAACAACCTTTTACACAACAGGAACCACAGGACTTCCCAAAGGGGTTTACTTTACCCATCGACAACTGGTTTTACATACATTAGGGGTACTCGCTACACTAGGAAGCGCTCCAAAGCAAGGCAGTTTTCACCAAAATGATGTCTACATGCCCATCACACCAATGTTTCATGTCCATGCATGGGGGCTACCTTACGTTGCAACGATGTTAGGGGTCAAGCAAGTTTACCCAGGACGATACATTCCAGATTTACTCTTAGAATTGATCGATAAAGAGCATGTAACCTTTTCACATTGTGTTCCTACCATTATGCATATGCTTTTTAACTCTTCTAAAATCAATGAGGTTAATCTTCATGGTTGGAAAGTCATTATTGGAGGAGCCTCCTTACCTAAAGCAATGTGTCAAGAAGCTCTTAGAAGAGGGATTGATATGTTCACAGGATACGGAATGAGTGAAACCTGCCCTATTTTAAGTCTTGCACAACTCACCCCTCTCATGCTAGAGCTTGATGATGAGGCACAAAGTGAAATTCGTATTAAAACAGGTCGCGCCATGGGACTGGTTGAAATGCATGTAGTAGATGATCAAATGCAACCACTCCCACACGATGGAAAAAGTACTGGAGAAATTGTGGTGCGTGCACCATGGCTTACAGGAGGCTATTTCAAAGACCAAAAAAATTCAGAACTCCTATGGGCTGGAGGCTACTTACACACGGGAGATGTGGCACACATTGATGCAAAAGGCTATGTTAAAATTACCGATAGAGTGAAAGATATTATCAAAGTAGGTGGAGAATGGGTCTCTTCATTGGAACTTGAAGATATTCTTCACCAACATACCAGTGTCAAAGAAGTAGCGGTGATTGGAATTGAAGATGAAAAATGGGGTGAACGCCCCCTCGCCCTAATTCTTCTTGATGCAGAAAAACCTAGTAGCGAAAAAGAGTTACTTTTACACGCCAAAGAATTCATTAAAAAAGGAATTATGGCAAGAGAAAGTATGCTTTTAAAAATTATGTTCGTTGAAGATATTGATAAAACAAGCGTGGGAAAAATTGATAAGAAAGCTTTACGCAAAAAATATACTTCCCGCTAAGAGAGCTTTACATGTAAAGCCCTCTTGAGATTAAAAATCAAACAGCTTTGTATTGTAAAAAAAGTCGTTCCAGCTCTTCAGCTGGCATAGGTTTTCCAAACAAATAACCTTGAAATAAGTGACACCCATTTTCCTCCAAAAATGCAAATTGTTCTTTATTCTCAACACCTTCAGCAATCACATCCAAATCAAAGTTATTTGCCATTTCAATGATGGTTTTAACAATCATCGCATCATTATTGTCGTTATAAATATCCCGAACGAATGATTGGTCAATTTTAATTTCATCTAAAGGTAAACGTTTTAGATACGCTAAAGAGGAGTATCCTGTTCCAAAATCATCCAATGCAAAACTAAGCCCAACCGCGCGTAAAGCTTCAATTTTAGAAATTGTTTCTCTCATATTTTCAACAATTAAACTCTCCGTTAACTCTAGCCTTACATACGATGCCAAAAGGTTACTCTGTTTTAACACATCTATCACGCTATCACAAAAATTGCTTTCTTGAAACTGTTTTACACTAACATTAATTGAGAGATGTTTTAAAGATTTGGGATACTGCTGCATCCATGCTGCCATTTGAGTACAGGCTTGATGCATAATCCAATTTCCTAAAGGAATAATAAGCCCCGTCTCTTCTGCCACAGGAATAAAAGCATTCGGTGGAATTAGGCCTTTTTGAGGATGGTTCCATCGCACTAATGCCTCAACACCTATAATTTTCCCTTCCAAATTCACCTGCGGTTGATAAAAAAGTGTCATCTCTTCTTTGCTAATGGCTCTTCTTAGCTCAGCTTCCATAGTCATTTTATGCTCAATATTTGCTTGCATTGCTGGATCATAAAAACAGATACGATTACGCCCTAAATGCTTTGCTTGATACATCGCAATATCCGCTTGCTTAAAAAGAGTCTCTTTATTATGACATTCTCCATGAAAAAGAACTATTCCAATACTAGAAGAGCAGGTATGTTCATAGCCTAAAAGCATATAAGGCTGATTGATCAAATGTTTGATGCGAAGTGCACAATTTTGTGTTGCAAGCAAAGCAGATGGTTCATCATCTCCTACATTTTCCATTAAAACAGCAAACTCATCCCCACCGATACGTCCTAAAGTATCGTTTTCTTTTAGAACACTAGAAATTCGATCAGAAACTTGTTTAAGTAATTCATCCCCTAAGTGATGCCCTTTGGTATCATTAAGAGCTTTAAAATTATCCAAATCAATCATTAACAGTGCACCATAAGAGTGTTCTCGTTGAGTAATTACAATTGCATGCATCAAGCGCTCATGAAAAAGCTGACGATTAGGGAGGTGGGTTAAGGTATCATAAAATGCAAGAGTATGTATTTTAGACTCAGCCCATTTACGCTCAGAAATATCTTTTCCAAAAATGACAAAGTAAGGTTCATGATTAAAAAGCACATATTCCAAAACGAACTCTATAAAAACATTCCCCTCACTATTATTCATTGTAGTTTCAATAATAGAACGCGCATCTTTTTCTCTATGATTTTCTAAGGCACGCATTTTATCCATCACTTCAAAAGGAAGCCATTGAGAAATATCACTCCCCACTAAACTCTCTCTAGAAGCTTCAAAAATCGAGCATACGGTTGCATTCAAATCTACAATAGTGCGATTTTTCGCTTCGACCAATACAATCAACTCACGTGATCGATCCAAAAGGGCATGGAAGCGTTCTAATTCAAGTATTCGATCTTGCAATTGAGGATAATAGCTTTTGCGAACCGAACTCTCGCCCAATCCAATAATCTTTTGGCGAATATCCTCTTCTTGATCAAAGGGCTCCATGTAATATCTCCTCGATATCAAATTGACTTGGCATCTTTGGATTTGTCACAATACAGGCATCTTTGAGCGCCATAGCTGCTAAATGAGGGATGACCTCATTAGTAACACCCAAAGTACCCAAATTCTGATTTAAATCTAAAGAACTTTTAAATGCTCTTATGTGGGAGATAAATGCTTCCTTAGAAGGATAAAACTGCATTTGCATAGCATGTGCGATGCGCCAATAACGCTCTTTTGATGCATCAAAATTATATTCAACAGCATGATCCAATAAGATAGCATTACACAAACCATGAGGTAAATCCAACCATCCGCCCAAAGAGTGTGCCATGGCATGGACAACACCTAAAGAAGCATTGGAGAAGGCAAGCCCTGCGAGTAAACTTGCCATCATAACTGATGCACGAGACTCTATTTCATAAGGTTTTTTGATAATGTGAGGAAGAGCATGTGTTAAAAGAGAAATAGCCTCTAGTGCATATAAATCCGTAATCCCTGAATTTGCATTGCTCACATACGCTTCAAATGCATGGGTGAGAGCATCTAGTCCTGTATAAATACTTAATTCTTTATCCATACTCAATGTCGTTTCAGGATCAATCAAAGAAACGTCTGGAACGATAGATTTGCTTACAATCGCAATTTTTATATGCCGTGTGGTATCGTTAATAATAGCAAATTGAGAGACATCAGCAGAACTACCTGCTGTAGTTGGAATGCAAATAAGAGGAGGGAGAGGATAACGTATTTTATCAACCCCCTCATACTCTAAAATAGAACCACCATTAGCAACCACAATACCAATACCTTTAGCACAATCCATAGGACTTCCGCCACCTACCGTAACAATACCATCACATTGATGCTCTCTATAAAAACGTACCCCTTCTTCCACATTACTCTCTCTTGGGTTAGGCACAACATTATCAAAAATAGTATAGTTTATTTTCTCTTGTTCAAGCGAATTGGTAACATCTTTGAGCCATCCTGCATTGGCGACCCCTTTATCCGTCACCACCAAAACATGTTTCGCACCCAAATTCTTAGCATATTTTCCTGCCATTTTTCGTGCTTCTAAACCAAAGACAAACTCGGGAGCAACGCATTTTCGTAAAGATAACTCTATTTTTCCAATTTTCATATGCCTCCCCTTTAGAACGAGCTATGTTCTATGCTAACACAAGGAAACTTAATTGTAAAGAAGCTTTTTACGTCTTTGTCCGTGATTCAAGCGCTTTTGAAAGTGAAAGCATATCGACATTTTCAAGATGCACCCCCGTAGGTACCCCTTGTGCAATTTTCGTAAAATGAAGGGTATACGATTTTAGTTTATCTTCAATGTATAAAATCAATGCATCGCTCGCTAAAGAAGGAGTCAATGCAAAAATAATTTCTTGAATTCCCTCTTTTACAAGCACTTCAAGTTGTTCGATGGTTGATTCATCCAAATTTGAAAGCACAAAATATTTACCATCAAAAAGTTTATGCTCTTCTAAAATAAAAATATCTTTTGCACTTTCCACCACACATAATTTTCTACCATCTCGTCTTTCATCCAAACAGATATCGCAAATTTCATGTTCACTGAGTGCGCCACAACGCTCACATTTTCGAATATTTTTCACAGCACTTTCAATGGCATTAGAAAGTTTCATGGCAGAAAATGTATCATTTAAAACCAAATGATATGCAAAACGAAGGGCTGATTTTCGACCCACTGTCGGGAGTGTTTCAAAGGCCTCAACGAGCTTATTAAACTTTTCCAATCCTTGCATCATGCACATTTCCCTTTTGAAAAATCAAGACTAAACTGATGGTATCCATCGACGTAAGCGTATTGTACGCTTAAACCATGCAGCACCATAATATTTGAAACAATATAAAGTCCTAACCCCAAACTACTACCACAGGCCTTGGAACCTGAAACAAAGGGCTGAAAATACTCTTCAATGGCCATCTTCAAAGGTTCACCCTTGTTGGACACAACCAGCTTTTGCTCCTCGTATGTAAGAAAAACCTTTTTTTCAACGCTGTGCTTTAAAGCGTTGTCCATTAAATTTTTAATCGCCAATGCCATTAAATCAAAATCAACCCTAACACTCAAATCAAAATGACCTTCTAGTTTTACCTGTTCTTCTCGTTTTTTATCATCCAACATCAATAAATCAATAGCTTGTTCAATGACATGTAAGAGTGTGTACTCTTTTACATGTAAATCGTAATGCTTTGCGCTTAATTGCTCCACTTTTGAAAATTCAGCAATTAAAAGATCTAAACGTCCAAAAACATTCACCAATCTTTTTTTGGCGGTTTCATCTTCAAGCATTTCAGAAACAATGCGCCCTTTGCCAATGGGCGTTTTGAGTTCATGCATCAACGTACGTAGAAAAAGCTGTCGAGACTGAATCAAATCACGTATTTTTTTAGCGGCTTTATCAAACTCATTCGCCACTTCACCAATTTCATCGCTCGAATCACTCTTGCACTCAATATCTAAATCACCCCCAGCAAATTTACGAATTTGAGCACTAAGACTTTTCAATGGCGAAATACTTTTGTAAATAGAGACGTACATATACACTAAAATCAAAAGAGCAATGACAAAAACAACCCATAAACTTTCATTAAAACTTTTATGCTCCTGACTCTCCAAAAGCACACTCGATTCAAAATTATCAATAAAAAGGTAGTAACGGTCATTATAAATAATGGAAGAAAAACGGCTGATGGGAGAGAGCTTTTGAAAAATAACCACACCTCGTTCAAGCACAGAATCTTTAAGGTGTTTACTGGTCACTTTCTTCAACCCAAAATTATTAAAGTACTCTTCAATATCGGAAGGCTGGACATTGTTTCGGTACATCACCAAAAGATAATTGACCGATTGGAGCTGACGTTGTTTCATATTTTCTAAGTTACGCTCGCCTTGATGCTCCAATAAAAGAGCAAAAAACATCACCAACAAAAAGAGAGAAAGTGCAAAAATAGCACTGATTTTATTTAAAATAGAGTTTCTAATCATCCGACAAGTTTATACCCAATACCTCGAACCGAGTGAATATGCTCTGGATTTTTTGAATCATCCCCTATTTTTGAGCGTAAACGACCAATAATGACATCTAAGCTTTTTGAGCCTTTGTCTTTCAACGATTTGCAGTTGTATACCAACTGTTCCCGTGAAATAGAAAAGCCATTTTGACGAATCATATAAGAGAGAATTTCATACTCTGCAGGTGTAAGGTTTAAAACTTCACCTTTAAAAGAAATTTCGTGCCGTTTTTCATCGACAACAAAGGCACTCGCTCCTTGCCCTTCTTCTATCGCAGAGCTTTTTTTATACCGACGAATCAAGCTTTGAATCCGAGCATACATCTCTTTTGGATCATACGGTTTGGGTAAATAATCATCCGCACCCATTTGAAGCCCAATGACTTTATCGCTAATATCGCTTCGTGCAGAGGAAATAATAATAGGAATATCGTACTTGGCAACCACTTCCTTACACACTTCAAGTCCATCCATACCAGGAAGCGTTAAATCTAAAATCAGCAAATCATACTTTTTAATCCCCGCACTCAGTCCCAAATAGGGATCGGCATAATTGGTAATCTTTATATTATATTTTTCAAGATACTCGCTCAAAATTTCAGCAAACTCTTCGTCATCTTCAATCATTAAAACATTAATCATCAGATATGCCTTACTAAGGTTTTTTATAATTATACTGAATTTGCATTATTTTTAAAGAAGAAGACCTCCGAAGAGGTCTTAAGAAGAGTTGAGAGGTTATTTTGAGGGAGGAGCCATTCTTTGCATAGGTCTTGAAGGGCGCTCACTCATCACTTTTTTAAGCTCTAAGCGTTGCTCTTTACTTAAAACATTAAATACTTTTTCCATATGATCGGCTTGAAGAGCCAACATTTTTTCATGCATCTCATTGTGCATTTTTACAAACGCTTTTTTATCAAAACTCTCAGCACTCATTAAATCTTGCATTTTCGTTCTCATTTTTGGATCACGAAGTTTTGTCATTTCAAGCTTCATTTCACTTCTTAAGATTGCCAATTTATGACGCTGATCATCACTAAGGTTAAGTTGGTCTAACATAAGCATAGGCATTCCCATCATACCACCACCTTTGCCACCATGCATCATACCTCTATCATAATTCATACCATTGCCTTGCATCGGTTGACATCCTGCACCACCAAACGCAAATGCGCTTGTTGTTCCTAATGCAACAAGAGTTGCAAGTGTTAAAATTGACTTTTTCATTTTCTACTCCTTAAAAGTTGATAATGAAATAGTACAAGAGGGCTGTTAATGAGCTTTTAATGGAGTGTTAACCAACCTTAACAGATAAAATTTAATCTACTTTTTGCTAAAATATAAATCTTCAAAAAACTTACATATAAAGAGATAATTGTGGATTTAGAATATTATGAAGTCTTAGAAATCAGCAGATCCGCCGACGCTACTGAGATAAAAAAAGCATACCGAAGATTGGCACTGCAATATCACCCTGATCGCAATCAAGGGGACAAAGAGGCAGAAGAGAAATTTAAGGCGATCAACGAAGCATATCAAGTCTTAAGTGATGAGCAAAAGCGTTCCACCTACGATAGATACGGAAAATCAGGACTAGATTCTCAAGGATTTAGCCACTTCTCTGATATGCGCTATGAAGATATTATGGGAGATTTAGGGTCTATTTTTGAATCTGTTTTTGGAGGTGGTTTTAGTGGTGCTGGTTTTGGAGGTGGAAGTTCAAAACAGAACCGAAAATACAACCTTGACCTTGAAGCTGAAGTCACACTTGCCTTTAATGAAGCAATTTTTGGGTGCAAAAAAGAGGTCAGCTTTTCGTACAAAAAACCCTGCGACACCTGCGATGGTACAGGGAGTAAAGATAAATCAAAAGGGGTGTGTAAAGAGTGTAACGGAAAAGGTCAAGTCTTTTATCGACAAGGGTTTATGACCTTCTCACAAACCTGCCCTGCGTGTAATGGTAAAGGAAGCGTCATTACCAATCCATGTTCTGATTGTAAAGGCAAAGGCTTTAGTAATGTTGAGGATAAGGTCACGATTGATATTCCTGAGGGCATTGACAATAACAACCGCATTCGAGTTGCTGGTAAAGGCAATATAGATGAGCGAGGTGTACGAGGAGATTTGTACATTTTAGTGCACGTACAAGAGGATGAACATTTTGTACGCCATAACGATGACATCTATATCGAAGTACCTGTTTTCTTTACACAAGTTGCCCTTGGTGAAACCATAAAAATTCCAACCATTCGAGGAGAAGCAGAACTTGAAATTCCTTTGGGAGCCAAAGATAAACAACAATTTATCTTCAAGAAAGAGGGTGTAAAAAACGTTCATACGCACCAATTGGGAAGTATGATTGCGCAAATTTCAATTCGTTACCCTAAAAAACTGACCAAAGAGCAAAAAGAGATGCTTGAAAAATTGCAAGCAGAATTTGGCATTGAAACCAAACACAAAGATGAAAAATTTGAAAGCGTCTTCGATAAAATCAAAAGCTGGTTTGACTAAATTGCTTGAGTATGGGGGTGAGACACTCTCATACTCTATCATTACCAACAAACGCCTCAAACATCTTTATATCCAAATTGATCCCCAAAAAGGGGTTATTGTTAAAACCCCTTACAATTCTTATGAATATGTGCATCATATTGTTAGCCAAAAAGCTGCATGGATTTTTACCAAAATTAAAGCAACACAAGAGCGCATCACATTACCAAAACTTTTTGAAGAAGAGGGAAAAATACTCTATCTAGGAGAGCGTATTTTTTTACATGTAAACCAAACGCCTGAGGCTTTTTACAAAGAAAAGACTGTACCCTTAGTCATACGATTGGTGGAGGAGTGGAGTTTTATTATGGGTGTCAAACCCACAAAAATTGCTTTTCGAAAAGCAAAGAAACGATGGGGAAGTTGTTCTCATGCTAATGAACTCAGCTTTAACCTAAGCCTTGCGCAACTACCCTTAGAGTGTATCACCTACATTGTTATTCATGAACTTGCACATATCACTCATAAACATCACCAAAAATCCTTTTGGCAATGTGTAAGCGAGTTTATGCCTGATTACAAAGCGTGTGAAAAAAAGTTAAAAACCTTCTCCCCTGCCCTTTAAAAAAATAAAATCCTAAACCCAATAGCCACTAAAACAAATCCACCAAACACTTCAGCTTTTCCTTCAAACCATGTTCCTGTAAATTTTCCTACACATACGCCTACCATGCTAATTGCACCTGTCATTGCGCCAATGATAACACATGCAAGAAATGGATTAACATCTAAAAGAGTCAAACTAAAGCCTGCTGCCATCGCATCAATGCTGGTTGCGATGGCAAGAGTTAGCATGAGTTTATTGGTAATTTTTGAAATTTCCTCTTCAATACTCTCATTAACCCCATCAAAAATCATTTTAGCCCCAATAAGCAATAACAAACCAAACGCAATATAAGGTGCATACACACTTACAAAGCCAAGCAATCCATGCCCACCTAAATAACCAACTAAAGGCATAATAGCTTGAAAGATACCAAAGAAAAATCCTGCTTTAAGGGCAAGGAAGAGGTATGTTTCTTGCTGTTTTGAACCTAATCCTATGGAAACGGCAAAGGCATCCATACTTA
Source organism: Campylobacterota bacterium (assembly GCA_009930355.1). Taxonomy (GTDB): domain Bacteria; phylum Campylobacterota; class Campylobacteria; order Campylobacterales; family Sulfurospirillaceae; genus Sulfurospirillum. The sequence continues at coordinate 20,272 of RZYK01000007.1, forward strand.
ATGCAAATGCCAACAGTACAACTTCGATCACTTCAATTCTCCCCAATTTTCACCTATTGCAATAGAAACATTTAGTGGAACCTTAAGCACATAAATGCCTTCCATAATTTTTTTAGCCTCTGCCGCAAATGCTTGAGCATGTTCTTTTTTTACTTCAAAAATCAACTCATCGTGAATTTGAAGTAACAACTTTGCCTCATCATTCACCAATGTCGCCATAATTTGATTCATTGCAAGTTTAATCAAATCCGCCGCACTCCCCTGAAAGACAGTATTGACCGCTTCACGAAGATACCCAGCATATTGCATCGCATTGGCATGTTCAAAATCAAAAAAGCGTTTACGCCCCAATAAAGTCTGAACAAATCCCTCTTCTTTTGCACTCTGTGCAATACGTCCTAAATACTCTTTAATCGTAGGAAACGTAGCAAAATAACCTTCAATATAACTTTTTGCTTCTTTGGTAGAAATGCCTAACGTCTCCGATAAACGTTTAGGTCCCATCCCATACAAAAGTCCAAAGTTAATGCTCTTAGCAACACTTCGTTTTGCACTAGCCTCTGCTTCACCAAACAGTTTCAGCGCTGTTTCTTGATGGATATCTTTGCCCAAATTAAAAGCTTCCACCATGGCATCATCCCCACTAAAATGCGCCAACAAACGTAACTCAATTTGCGAATAATCAATCCCAATAAGTTGATACCCCTCTTTGGCAACAAAACCGCCCCTGACTTCTCGTCCTAAAGCAGTTTTTACAGGAATGTTTTGCAAATTTGGATCTTTAGAAGAGAGCCTTCCTGTGGAAGTTCCTGTTTGCATAAACGAGGTATGCACACGGCTTTTTGGTGACTCTTTTGAGAGCTTTAAAAGCGGTTCAATATAGGTTGATCGCAATTTATAGAGTTCTCGATACTCCAAAATCTTTGTGATAGAAGGGTGCTTGTCTAAAAGTTCGTTCAAGACATTTTCATCGGTACTGTATCCTGTTTTTGTCTTTTTAACAGGAGGCAATCCTAATTGTTCAAATAAAACAGCACCCAATTGTTGCGTGGAATTAAGATTAAATGTCGCATGGCATAAAGCGAAAATTTCTGTTTTTAACGTTTCGATAGCACCATCAGTACGTTTTAAAAGTGCATCAAAATATGCACCATCCACTTGAATACCTTCTTTTTCCATCTTCATTAAGGTTTTAATAAAAGGAAATTCTACCTCTTTTGCCAGTTCTAACAAATGAGGCTCTAACATCTCATGCAATTTATGAAAAAGCTTTAGCGTCATCCATGCATCTTCACTGGCATATTCACACGCGTTATCCAAAGAGACGCTACTAAAATTCTCGCCCTTAGCGACAACCTCTTTAAACTTAACCATAGAGTGATTGAAAAAGCGAAGCGCAAGGGTATCAAGCCCGACACTACTCTCAGGGTTTAATAGCCATGCTAGGAGCATGGTATCGGCATAAATAGCAACATTGCTAATACCAAAATTATGCTCGATAACGGCTAAATCAAACTTAAGATTTTGCCCCACAATTTTATGAGCAAAAAGCATTTCAAGCGCTTTTTTAGCATCCGCTAAACAAATTTGATCTCCTACTCCCAAATAAGAGTGTCCTATTGGCACATAATACGCTTCATGCTCATTCACGGCAAAAGAGAAACCTACTATTTTTGCACGATACGCATCTAAGGCATTCGTTTCCGTATCAAACGCAACAATACTCCCTTTTTCTAATCCTTCAATGACATGAAACAACATCCGTGCGTCATCCAATAAAATGGCTTTAAACTGCGTGGAATTTTCCTCTTTTGGCTTTACATGTAAAGCACCATTCTTCACACGAGCAAGCATGTGACGTAGTTCATACTTTTCTAATTCATCGGCGATATTTGACAAAGGATTGTCGCAGGGAAAATAAAACGATTCAAATTTATCAGCAATATTTAACGAATCATCCAAACGCACTAATTTCTTACTTAAAAAGGCTTTTTCCTTGCCCTCTTCCAACATGCTTTTAACACGAGGATTGCCCACTTTTTCAATATTTTCATAGACATTTTCAACGGTTTCAAAATCATCTAAAAGCTTTTTTGCTCCTTTGGGACCGATGCCTTTTACACCTGGAATATTATCAGCAGTATCTCCAACCAAAGAGAGGTATTCATTAATTTTACTGGGATAAACACCAAATTTCTCAAAACATTTTTCACTGTCAATCTCTAATTTTTTCATAGGGTCATAAATTACCACACGCCCATCATCAATGAGCTGATACAAATCTTTATCATGGGTAACAATACGCACTTTAATATCATGGCTTTTAGCAAACTTAACCGCTGAGGCGATAACATCATCTGCTTCATAACCCTCTTCTTTGTAACACTTAAATCCCATCTTTTCAATCCATGAAATTGCCACAGGAAGTTGTTTTTTCAAATCTTCAGGTGCTTCAGGGCGATTTGCTTTGTATGTGGGATCAATTTCATGGCGAAAATTTTTACCTTTGCTATCCAGCGCAAACAGTATATAATCTGTATCATGCTCATTTTTAATCGCATAGACAAAATTAGCAAATCCTGTTAAAAGCCCTGTTGGAAAACCCTCAGAATTTCGAAGTTGTGGAAGTGCATAATAATTTCTAAAGAAGAAACCGAAAGTATCAATAATAGTCAATGTTTTCACAAAATGCCTTTTACATGTAAAGAATTTGAGTATCGCACACAAAGCTTATTTGCACGATACGAAAGCACCAAAGGTGTGTGAATGTAGCCGTTTATACGCAGTTGTTAAATCTCTTAAAAACCCTGCAAAAATACTAATAAGACTCTTTTAACTTTTTAACAGCCTCTAAAAAAGAGTCCGTATCTAACTGCTCTTTTTCAAGTAAGCCTAAAGCCAAATTTAAACTACGCTCAGAAAGTGGTGCATTAATAGGAAGCGCCGTTTTTACAATTTTCAGGGCAACCGCATAAGGGCGAATCTCATCGCAAGCATCATTCCACGATTCAGAATGTGCAATGGCATCCACCATACGTTCATCAAACTTCCAATGTTTAAAGATAAGCGCAGCAACGTCACTGCTATTCATGCCCACAAACATTTTTTCAACATCAGCAACATTAATACAATTTTCAATCTCTGAACGAAACTGATACGTCTCATCGTTTTTCACGACCTCATCAGCGATTAAAATCTTGCCAGTTTCTTGCAATAATGAAGCTAAAAAAAGCATATCAAGTTTTTTAGGGTCTACTTTGGTATACCAGCGCATCATCAACGCACTTTGCATCCCTGAGATAAGCGCAAACTCTTCTGGGCTAATTCCATAAGGCGCCATATCGACTTGCAACAATTTTTTAATAGACATATCTGTCACTAAAGAGCGCGTCGTTGACATTCCAAAAAGACTTACAGCTTGAACAACATTTTTGATTTCTCTGCGAAAACCATACAAAGGAGAATTTGCAACTTTTAAAAGGTTAGCAACAAGCATTGGGTCTTGCTCAATGACTCGGGCTAAATCACCCACACTGCTTTCAGAATTATGAAAAATCTCATTCATCTGATGAAAACTTTTTGGTAATGGGGGCAAAGCCTTAATACGCTCAGCAATCGCTTCTATCATAGCATCTCTCTTTTATTAATTTAAAGAGATTATAACGAGGTTTTATTAAAAAGCTAATAGAGTTCTTGCTGTTTTGCAAGAACTCTATTAAAAAAATCTGATTCGCCCTAAAGATACTTTACGAAGGAATTCCATCCTCAACGCTCTCAGGATGATTTAAAGCATGTCTAAACTTTTTCATATCAATTTGTTTATCCCATGCAGCCACCACCACACATGCAACGGCATTTCCACACAAGTTACCCACAGCTCTCATTTCGCTCATAAATTTATCCACACCTAAAAGCACTGAAACGGTTGCTACGGGGATAGAACCACCCATAGCAGACAAGGTTCCAGCTAAAACAATAAACCCTGAGCCCGTAACCCCTACTGCCCCTTTTGAAGTGACCATAAGAATAAAAATAATACTAAGCTCTTCGGCTAAGGTAAGCGGGATATTGAACGCTTGTGAGATAAAAATAATAGAAAGAGAGAGGTAAATGTTGGTACAATCAAGATTGAACGAATAGCCTGTTGGAATCACAAGCCCTGTCGTACCACGACTCACTCCCGCAGCTTCCAAACGTCTCATAAGAGGAGCGAGTGCTGACTCACTAGAAGAGGTTGCAAAGACAATAAGCACTTCTTTGGAGATAAAACGCATAAATTTAAAAATATTAATTTTAAAAATCGCCATAATAAGACCCAAAACACCAAAAATAAATACAAGAACGGAAACAAACATAACACCCAGTAGACTTGCCATATTAATTAACGAAGCTACACCAAATTTACCAATGAGAAATGCCATTGCACTAAAACTTGCGATAGGACTTAGCCACATTAAAATCGTTAAAATTTTAAAGAAAAAGTTTTGTGCTTGCTCAAGAGGACGTAAAATTGCCTCTTTGTATTTTCCACCAAACGCAGAGATTAAAATAGCAAAAGTAAGTGCCATTACCAATACTTGTAAAGTATTGCCATTGATAAATGGCGTAATAGGGTCATGCGGAATTGCACTTTTTAAAATCGACCATGCAGAACCCACTTCTTGTGTATTTTGTGTAAACTTTGAAACGCTCTCAGGGTCAAGCGAATCGGCCGAGAGATTCATGCCATTGCCAGCACCCAAAACATTTCCAAAAATAACACCAATGGCTAAGGCAAACGTACTCACCACTTCAAAGTAGATAAAAGCCTTAAAACCAATCGTTCCAACTTCTTTTAAACTCTCCAGTCCCACAATACCTGAGATAATCGTTAAGAAAATAATCGGTCCTACTAGCCATTTTAAAATCTGAATAAACCAATCAATTCCAGGTTTGGTTTGCACACCCATCTCGGGATTAACAATACCTAATCCAATACCTGCGATGATGGCAACCACCACCCAAAACGCTAAACTTTTAATCGTATAGCTCTTCCAATCTCTCTTTTTTCTATGCCCCAAGCCCAATCCTTTTTATCTGATTAAGCGAGGATTATAATGAAAAGTTATGTCTAACTTATGTTTTCTTACATGTAGAGCTATTTATAGGTTTGTTTAAGAAAAC
>RZYK01000428.1 GCA_009930355.1 Campylobacterota bacterium
CGTATACAGGAACCATTACCACCAACAATGGTACTTATACAGGTGGTCAACTTATTCCAGCAGGCGATATTTTTAGTGCTTCGACCATTATTCCACAAGATTCAACCGTTGATAAACTCGGTGGTGCTACCGATATTTTAACAGGTGCCGATACCAACTTAATTATTGGAACAAACTTTGTAACAGAGGACGATTATCCTCTCTACCTTACTGTGACCAGTTTGACTTCAAATGGTATTTCAGCAAATAATAGTTTTACAACTATTATGAGTTCAATCAATGGTACCCTCTCAAGCGGAACTGCCACACGAAGTTCTCAAAGCCTTTATATGGCAAGCTTGGCTTCAACAACTGAAGTCTATGACTCACTAGGCTCCGAACATACCGTTCGGTTCCAATACACCAAAACAGGTTTTACAAAGACAGGAGGAACTGAGTGGTCTGTGACCATTACCGTTCCAGAACCTGGTGATATTAATTTAGGTGTAAGCCCTAAAAATGTTGTCACGGGTTCGATTCAATTCAATTCTGATGGTTCTCTTGCGACCTATAACCCACCAAACCTAACTTATACTGCCAATAATGGCTCTACTGCTGACCAAATTATTCAGCTCAATTTTGGCTCAGTGGGGCAACTTGATGGTATTACCAGTTTTGATAAAGACTCAAGCACAGGAAACATTACCAAAGATGGTTACACGGGTGGTGATCTCTCAGACCTTAAAATTGATGAAAATGGAACCATTATTGGTGTTTTTACTAATGGACGAAGCTTTGGACTAGCGCAAGTTGCCATGTCAACCTTTACCAATAATGGTGGCTTAGAGAGTGATGGCGGTAACTGTTACATTCAAAGTTCCAACTCAGGTGATCCTGTTTTTGGTCAAGCAAAAACAGGTGGAAAAGGTGCTATTCAAGCGAGTTCTTTAGAAATGAGTAACGTGGATTTATCACGCTCACTCACGCAACTCATTGTGATTCAAAGAGGATTCCAAGCCAACTCTAAAACCATTACTACCTCTGATGAAATGCTCAATACCCTACTCCAACTCAAATAGCACTTTTAGCTTACATGTAATACAATGAGTCCCAAAAAACAAGGGACTCATTGACATGAACATAACACTCAACCACTACACTCCCCTTCTCATTTGCGCTGATGCCATTCGCACGTGTTGGCAAAGTTTTGATAAAAGCGATGAAGGTGGCGAAAAAGAT
>RZYK01000429.1 GCA_009930355.1 Campylobacterota bacterium
GGCATCCATTCTCTTAAAAAACTTTTAATATCGTGAGTATGAATGTGAATTTGTGCCGCTTTGTACGTGGTTTGCTCTTTGTAGAGTGTGATGAGCTCTTTAAGCCCTTTCATGGCGATGGTGCGGTCTTGATGGATGAGGGCTTGCATAACGTAGTAGTTCGATGCAATCGTAATGGCATTGGTTAGGGCAATATCGTATTGGGCGTCGAGTTGATTTTTGGTATAAACCTTTAAGCTCTCTTGTTCACTTTGATAGACATCTTTTTCAATGCCCTTAACACTACTGTAAGAGAAAATAAGAATAAGGATAAAACCAATGAAAATACTTCCAAAAAGAGGAATATAAATTTTTTTTGAAATCGACCACTGTTGCATCATATGCTCCTTGCTTTTGCTAGGAGAAGTATACACTAATAATGTTAAGTAAAGCTTTTTAAAGAGCCTTTTTTAGGGCATTTGCCTTCTTAGGAGTTCTCAATTTTAAACACGATATAATGCTGATTAAATAATAAAGGGTGCTTATGTTTACAGGATTAATTCGAGAGTTTGCAGAAGTGGTGAGTTATGCGAATAATATTTTAACCCTTCGTGCAACGTACAAACCAGCCATCGGTGATAGTATTGCGATTAATGGAGCGTGTTTAACGGTGATTGAACTCTTTGAGGGTGGCTTTAGCGTGGAACTCTCTTTGGAAAGTCGTTCCCTTTTAGCGTTAGAAAATCTTAAAGGCAAAGTGCATATGGAACCAGCTTTGGCGTTAGGTGATAGGCTGGATGGGCATATGGTTCAAGGGCATGTGGATTGTGTGGGTATCATAGAAAAGCTAAACCAAAGAGAAAATGGCTTAGACATTGAAGTTTCTATTCCCAAAGCCTCACTGAAATTTGTGATTCCTAAAGGGAGTGTGAGCATTGATGGGGTGAGTTTAACGGTGAATGATGTGATGAAGGAAGGATTTCGTTTGACGATTATTCCTCATACCTTAGAAAAAACATTGATTGCTTCGTATAAAGTAGGGCGTAGGGTCAATGTTGAGACCGATATGTTTGCACGTTATCTTTACCATATGTTTCACAAACAAGAGGCGTTGGATTGGAATGGGGTGGATCGCATTATGGCGACGTATTAATGCGTTATCTTTTTACCAATCGTTTTGGCGGAGTGAGTGAAGGGGCGTTTTCTAGCCTTAATTTGGCGTTACACGTCAATGAT
>RZYK01000430.1 GCA_009930355.1 Campylobacterota bacterium
TCTTACATGTAAAAACCCAGCCTACTTTTTACGCAGAAAAAAGGCGATACCAAAGCCAATGAAAAAGCTCAACCCTACAAAAAGGCTAAAGCTTAAGTACGAAATGCCACTGTTTCGAGTGGTTTTATCCAAATGGGTTTGTGTCAGTTGATTGAGTTCTAAGGTGTTGTGCATCATGCGAGGATGAATTTCATCAAAACAAACCGCTAATGCTCTCTTTTGAGCCTCGGTGTTTTGAGCAACCATCTCAAATCCTTCTGCGTACACAACAAAGGCTTCTTTAAACTGCTTAATGCGTTTTAAACTCTCTTTATTGTCCACAACCACTTCGATTTTACTGGCATGTTTATCGACTTCGCCTTTGAGTTCTCGTGCACGAATCAGTGAAAAAGAGTCATTGTGAAGGGCATACGAGGCGACTGAGATTTTATATTTTAAAACTGTATCGAGCAGATAGGCTGCGCTATTGCCACTCATGGGGTCATTATCGTTAAACGATTGAAACAAAATTTTATTGGGTAACTCTTCAAGTAAGGCGTTATATTTTGAAAAAACAGAACCTTCAATGCCAATATTTTGGCGTTCCAATGCCACGATTTGCTTTGCGTACTCTTCATAATTTTTAAGATCTTTTTTCAGTGCTTCAATCGCATGAATCGCATAAAGATGTGTATCATTGCTCATAGCACTTAAACGTAAAGAAAGGTGTGTTGCTTCTTTATCAAATGCTAACCCATATGCTTCATCATGACTCATCACATACTCTTTCAAATTTAAACGTAATTTAGCAATGCTAAGCTCAACGCCTAAAACAGAAGCATCGGTTACTTCTTGTGCCCTAAGTGTCTGGGGTAGAGTCATACTAAACATAAAAGCACATGCTATTAACCCTCTAAGAAGGGAAGAAAAAAGAGCACAATACTTTTTTACATGTAAAGATGTCATTACCCAAATCGACCCGTAATATAATCTTCCGTCTTCTTCTCTTTTGGATTAACAAAGAGTGTTTTTGCATCAGAGTATTCGATGAGATTACCCATGTGAAAAAACGCTGTATAATCTGCGATACGTGCGGCTTGTTGCATATTGTGTGTCACGATAATGATGGTATAGTTTTTCTTCAAATCCAACATCAAGTTTTCAATTTTTTCCGTAGAGATGGGATCAAGCGCACTGGTTGGCTCATCCATCAAAATCACATCAGGCTCAACCGCA
>RZYK01000431.1 GCA_009930355.1 Campylobacterota bacterium
TAAGCGCATAAGTTCAAGATAAAAATCTTTTTCATCATGGCTTTCAAGGAGTCCATTGTTAGGGAAAATGGCATCGTAAATTTTACTGATATTATCAAATCGGTGTTTGAAAAGTTCGCTTAAAAGAATTGCAGAGATATCTTTTCGCATAAAAATGGCAGGAGGGAGCATGCCGAGTTTTAAAATTTCCAGAAGTGATTTTGAATGGTATTTTATATGATGATGTGCTCCATGTGGACATGTGTTAGTACTGACAAGCGTCTTACACTCGTCACAATAGACAAATTCAGCAATAATTTCAATATCAATATCCAAATCTTCGTACTGACTCAGGAGTGATTTCATCTCATTTTTGTCGTAATACGCTCCAATTCCGCTGTGGTGTTGTCCTAAAATAAGCTTATTACACCCATAATTTGAAGCACAAATACTGTCTAAAATGGCGTTTTTATAACTCGAAAATAAGTAAGTACTTTCAAAAGGAACAATGACCACTCTGTTTTTTGGCAAGTAATTATCTACAAAATATTGTAAGGTTTTCATACGCAAGTCATAGGAAAGGATGTCTTGCTTATAGGGTTTGAGAAGAAAAATGACTAACAGGTCATATTTTTCCAGTGTCATACGAATGACTCTCTCGTGCGCACGATGAAAAGGGTTAGCATTAATCATAATAGCTGCGACATTTTTGGCATCTAACTCTTTTTTTGCTTCATTAATTTTGTTCTTAATTTGTTTGATATCTTCAAAATAAATTTCATATTCTCCGCATACCGCATAATCGCCTAGTCGTTTAAGAAAGAGTTGGGTTTCAGGATTGGAGAGGTCATAGGTTCCAAAGAGTTGTTCTATACGTCGTTTTTTATCGACTTCAAAGACTTCATCCACAATTAAAAAGCCTCGTATTTTTCCATCTACGATTAAATCTAATGTCTCACCTTTTTGAGCATTCATAAGGGTTGCTTTATTCTTTTCTCCAGATGGTGCAATAATAAAAGGAAAAGGAAAAGGTTTGCCTTTATAGTAACCACTCTCTTCTACCTCTTGTGCCTCTTTTTGATTCATAAGTTTATCAACAGGATGTAAAATACCCTCTTTGGCAAGGGCAAGGGTGGCTAAAAATTCATTATCAAGATAGAGTTGATTGTTATTTTTTCTTATTGATTCCATATTTTTTCCTTTTTTCCCATAAACTTTTGCGTGAAATTCCTAA
>RZYK01000127.1 GCA_009930355.1 Campylobacterota bacterium
CATACTACTGATTTTCTCAGCACCAATGAGTAAAATATTCTTCTTCATACCTGATTCTATAAATGCTTTTGCCATCGAGAGCATATAAACAAAGCCACTACATGCTGCACTAATATCAAAGGCCATAACATTATTTATTTCAAGTTTTCCAGCAATCACACAAGCTGTGGAAGGCATACAGAGATAATCAGGGGAAAGCGTTGCACAAATAATTAAATCAATCTCTTCCTTAGCAATACCAGCACGATCAATTGCTTTTTGTGCTGCTTTGACACCTAAATCACTGGTTGACTCTTCCATTGATGCAATACGTCTCTCTTTGATACCTGTACGTTTTTCTATCCATTCATCACTGGTTTCTACCATCTCTTCAAGATGAAAATTACTTAAAATTCGAGAAGGAGCATAGGCTCCAATGGATTTTAAAGATGCGTACACATATGTCCTTTATTGTAACTCTAGTTGTGCAAGTTTAGATTCAATGTCTACATTGATATTTGAACTTGAAAAATTAATGGCTTGAAAAATTGCATTTTTCACTGCTTTTGCATTGCTTTTACCATGCCCAATAATTGCACAGCCATTAATGCCAATCAGTGGGGCTCCACCGTATTCAGCATAATCAACTTGCTTTTTAAGCACTGTAAAAACTTTTCGCATTAAAACAGCACCTGCAATGGCTAAAGGTGAGCGTCTCACATTTTGTTTGATAATTTTCGTAATAGATTCAGCAACTCCCTCACTTGTTTTTAGCAAGATATTACCTACAAAACCATCACAAATAATCACATCAACAGAACCATCAAAAATATTATTTCCCTCAACATTACCCACAAAACTTTTTAACTGTTTTAACAATCTAAAAGCTTCTTTGGTAATTTCATTTCCTTTACTCTCCTCTTCACCATTTGAGAGAAGTCCTACTTTAGGGTTACTTACTTTTAAAATATCTTTAACGTATGCTTCGCCCATAACAGCAAACTGTGCTAGATGCTCAGCCTTACAATCTACATTTGCTCCAACATCAAGAACAAGGCTTACTTTTCCATGAACAGCTGTTGGCATAATCGTAGCAATCGCTGGACGTAAAACACCTTTGAGTCTTCCAATACGAAGCGTGGCTAAACTCATGGTTGCACCACTATGCCCCATAGATACAACAGCATCTGCTATTTTATCTTTTACTAAATCAACGGCTTTATAAATAGAAGTTTCTTTACGCTTAAGTGCATTGGTTGCTGCTTCGTGCATATCTAAAATATCTGTTGATTCAACAAAAGAGATTCTGTCCAAATATTCATGAGGAATGAGAGACTTGAGAACTTTAACATCCCCAACTAGAAGTGCTTTAAACTCACGCTCCTTGAGCGCATGTAGGGTTCCTTCAACAATAGGAGCGGGACCAAAGTCTCCGCCCATCGCATCAATAGCTATGCTTAGCATATTAATTTTTATATTCGCCTGTTGTTTTGTTCACTCTGTGAGGCATTTTCCATGTTCCATCACTGTCTTTTACGGGCATTGGAAGCGTCACTTTATAGTGTGTTCTTCTTTTTGCAGCTCTTGTTTTGCTGACACGTCTCTTAGGTACTGCCATTTTATTCTCCTTATAGTTGTTCGCATTGTCCACAATAGTGGTAGTCACTTTTGAAAGCTTCAATTTCACTTTGAAGTAGTGTACCTACTTCAATAAAGCCATCAAAAAATTCTATAATATTTAAAAGCTCTTCACCTTCTTTGTCCTCGTAAAGACCTTCGCTTGCAAAGACTTCAACACTCTCTTTCACTGCCAATGTAAAACTTTCACCACATCGATCACAGGTATGTAAAAGAGTTCCCTCCATGACACCGCTGCATTTAACCAACATTTTGTCTATTTTTACAGCTTCACCACAAAATTTAACTTCATCTAACGATGTTTCAAAATGAATTCCATTATTAGGAACTTTTTTGAATTCAATCTGCATGAAAATTAGTTAATTTCTCTTTGTGCAAAAAAGAAATTAATTTCAATTTTTGCATTTTCCAAACTATCACTACCATGAACAGCATTTGCATCAATACTCTCTGCAAAATCTGCTCTAATAGTACCTTTTGCTGCTTCTTTTGGGTTGGTTGAACCCATAAGATCACGGTTTTTAAGAACAGCATTTTCGCCTTCAAGTACCATAACCACAACAGGCCCGCTAATCATAAATTTAACCAAATCACCAAAAAATGGTCTACTCGCATGAACAGCATAAAAAGCTTCTGCATCTGCTTGGCTTAATTGTACTTTTTTCATTGCAGCAATTCTTAATCCATTTGATTCAAATCTATCAACAATTTTACCAATAACATTTTTTGCTACTGCATCTGGTTTAATAATGGATAATGTGCTCTCCACAATCCTCTCCTATATATAATTGAATTTCATAACTTTGTAGGGAATTAGAACGGGGGAGTATAGCAGAATTTTTTTTTAATATCAATTAAACGTTACTTTAATATTTTTAATAATAAAGAGGGAAACCCCTCTTTATTCTCTTTTATTCAGCACAAGGTGTTGTGCCTTTTCTCATATCTGCACCAATTTCATCACGGCTTGGTTGACCAGGGTATGCCGCATCCCAAACAATACAACCCTCTGTTGGACACGCTTCTGCACACGCAGGTGCATCATGATGACCTACACATTCAACACACTTATCTGCATACACATAATAAATATCAGCACCCGTTGGGTTATCACTGTCATCTACAATTGCTTCAACAGGGCACTCATCGATACAGGCGCCACACGCGATACAAATATCTGTAATTTTTACTGCCATAATTTCTCCTTGATTTGGTATTTTTTATTAACTAAAAACTATATCGAAACAAAATTAAAATTGATATTAACTCAATTTGCTAGTTAAAAACTCAAAAATGACTTAATTTAACCTGTCTAAACAGGCACCATATGATTTATAACAAACTTTTTTTCAAAACCGTTTTGATAATACTATTTTACACTGCCTTCATAGCATGAAAATAGCCTAAAAGAAATAGATCCTTTTCGCCCCCTCATAATTTTTTAAATATTAAATTAACCTTTATAAGATACAATTAATCCTATTTAATCAAAATAGTTTTTATATTTTTTTATATAATTTCTTCGTCAATAAAATTTATTATTAAGGATTTTCTATGTTAGTAACGAATAAAGCTCCAGATTTTACAGCAACTGCTGTTTTAGGTGACAATCAAATTGTTGATAACTTTAATCTTTATGAAAATCTAGGTTCAAAAGGTGCTGTTTTATTCTTTTACCCTTTAGATTTTACATTTGTTTGTCCGTCAGAAATTATTGCATTTGACAAAAGACTCGAAGAGTTCACTAGCCGTGGTATTAATGTCATTGCTGTTTCTGTTGATTCCCAGTTTTCTCACTTTGCATGGAAAAATACTCCTGTGAATCAAGGTGGCATTGGACACGTACGTTTTCCAATGGTTTCAGATATTACCAAACAAATTTCACGTGATTATGATGTCCTTTTTAAGGAAGGTGTAGCACTTCGTGGTTCTTTTTTACTTGATAAAGATGGCACGGTAAGACATGCCGTCATTAATGATCTACCGCTAGGTCGAAACATTGATGAGATGATTCGTATGATCGATACTATGCTTTTTACAAATGAGTACGGTGAAGTATGCCCTGCAGGTTGGCAAAAAGGAGATAAAGGTATGAGAGCAAGTACAGAAGGTGTAGCAGATTATCTTGCAAATAACGCAGAAAAACTTTAAATTTTTTTATCAGAGAAGCTCCTGCTTCTCTGATAAAACTTAATTTACTTTCTTACACAATGCACACGATTCAACACTTGCAATAATGTCCATTCTTTCAATTTTAATGTTTCTATTCTCTTCAAGACACGATTGGTATTGATATAAACTTTCATCACAATCAACATCTTCAATAGCACCACATCCTTGACAAACAAGATGAATATGTGGACGTGAATAAATATCATAACGCATTTTTCCATCGGCAACATTTACTTCAATAACAACACCTTTTTCTTTAAGTGTTGCAATGTTTTTATAGACAGTTGCCAAAGACATCGACGGGCTCTCTCTTTTTAATGCCTCATACAAATCATCCATTGTTGGATGGGTTTTGCGTCCCAACTCTTTTAAAACGGAAATTCGCTGAGGCGTTGCTTTGAGTTCTTTTTCTTTTAAAAGTTGAATCACATCGTACATAACTATACACCTCCTTCCAAAACTTTTCTATAGTATTCCATAAAAGAGATGAATTTAAATAAAAAAAAATTAACTAATATTTTTTATTTATTAGTAAATATCTTTCAAAATCGACTCTGCTATGTGATTAGGTGTTACGCCTAATCTCTCTTCAACTAAATGTGTTGCCCCATGAGTAATAAAAGCATCATCGTATTCAAAGGTTTTTATCTTTACATGTAAAACATGTTTTTCTTTAAATGTAGCAAGCAAGGAACCTACGCCACCGATTTTAGCACTTTCACTGATCACATACCATTGACGATAATGCTCACAGAGCTCTAATAATAAATTTTCATCCAAAGGTTTTACAAATCGTAAATCAATAATGCCAATATCAATACCTTTTTCTTCTAACAGTCTTGATACAGCAAATGCTTTACCTACACCATTACCATAACCTAATAATAAAATAGTATTTTTACCCTCTTTTAACACTTCTGCTTTTCCATATTCAAAAGGTAAAGGAGGAGCATCTGTACACTTTAAAAAAGCCCCTCTTGGATAACGAATAGCTAGAGGTCCTTGATGATGATAAGAGTATTGTATTGCTGCATGCATGCTTGCTTCATCTCTAGGCGCCATCAGCGTCATATTGGGAATAGCACTTAAATAAGAAATATCAAAAGCACCTTGATGCGTTTCACCATCTTCTCCTACAATACCTGCGCGATCAATTGCAAAAACAACATTTAAATTTAAAATACATGCATCATGAATCACTTGATCATAAGCACGTTGTAAAAAAGTAGAGTAAATACTAATATAAGGTTTAAATCCTTCTTTTGCCATGGCACACATGGAAGTCACTGCATGTTGTTCAGCAATTGCCACATCCCAAAAACGGTTGGGGTATGCTTGAATTAAAGGCGTAAGACCCGTACCACTTGGCATAGCAGCGGTTACACCAACAACATCTTCATGCTCTTTAGCTAATGCCATTAAAGCTTCTGAATACATTGTTGTAGCATTTTTACTTACTCCTTGTTTAATGGCTTCACCACTTGCCACATCAAAAGGTCCAACCCCATGCCATTTTTCATAATACCCTTCAGCCATTTCATACCCTTTACCTTTAAGGGTTTGTGCATGAATAATCACGGGTTTTTTAAGGCTACGTGCTGATTGCATGGCACGAATCAAACTTTCAACATCATGCCCATCAATCGGTCCAATATAATCAATTCCTAACTCTTCAAATAAAATACCAGGCGTAATCAGCTTAAAACTTTCTTCAAATTTTTTTGCCATATACGTTGCACTCTCAGGTAAATACTGCAAAATTTGTTCGGTTGTTTTTTTGATTTTTTGATAAAAATCACCTGCCATTGCACTGGATAAAAATTTACTGATTGCGCCAATCGGCTTAGAAATACTCATTTTATTATCATTGAGAATAATCACCACAGGATAACGCCTAAAACCAAGTTCATTTAATGCTTCATACACCATGCCTGCACTCAGTGATCCATCTCCAATGAGCGCTACTGGCAGACGCTGCGATTGTTCATTTTTTAACGCAATAGCTTTAGCAGCTCCTACTGCTAGTGAAATCGACGTAGAACTATGACCTGCAACAAAATAATCGTAAGGCGATTCGTCAGGTCTGGTATAACCACTAATACCATCAAGCTCTCTTAGCGTATCAAAACGATCCCATCTATCTGTAAGCAGTTTATGGGTATAAGCTTGATGACTCACATCAAAAATAAAAGG
>RZYK01000432.1 GCA_009930355.1 Campylobacterota bacterium
GAGATGTTTTTGCCAAACGCCTTTTGACTGAACATTAATATATTCAATCATTACCATCATGATAAACACAAAACCGGAGATCATGATGGATTTCAAAAAAATTTTATAAAATTCTTCCACTGTTTTTTAATGCTTTAATGACAACGAAACTACCCTTTTTAAATCCTTTCACCGCAGGTTGAATTTCTTTTACCGCTTGAACTTTACCAAAAATAGTTTGCCGGGTATCTACAACCCTGAAGCCGGTTTTCTCCAATATTGCATAGAGTTCTTCCGTACCCCAAAAAACAGCATCGTTATAAAACATACTTTCGGCTTTATGTTTCAGGTATTCCTTACCCACAGGACTGTCTTTATCAACAAAACCCAGGATTAAAAAACCATTCATTTTTAATACCCGGTATACTTCATTGATTGCCTGATAAATATCATCAACAAAACAAATTGAAGTAATCATAACCGCGCCGTTGATGGAGGCATCGGCATAAGGCAGATTTTCCGCAACTGCATCCAAAACTTCAATTCCTTTTTGTTTTGCTTTTTCCCGCATAGCCATTGAAGGGTCAATGCCCTTCTGAATTCCTAAAGGTGTAGCAAAAATACCACTCCCGATACCAATTTCAATCACACCGTCAACCTGCGGAAGTACTTGCTTCACCGCATTTAATTCTGACAAAAATGCAAAGCGATTGCGCACAAACCAGTTATCGTATTCGGTAATATGCGCATCAAAAGCAGTTGTTTTCGCCATAAAACAGTTTCTATTTATGCTTCAGCTCGTAGAAAACGCCTCTTTCGAGGGTTTGTGTTATAATTTTCCCTTCTGCTTCCAGGGTGCCAAGGTATTTATTAATTTCATTCACATGAATGCCCAACAAATGGTGTAAATCTTCCAGGGTGCAGGGTCGACGCGCTATCGTTTCTAAAATGGTCGCGGCAATATCGCCACTATAGGAGGCAACCGCTGTTCTGCCCTGCACGGCTGCAATAATTTCGACATTCGGTAACTTCCAGTAATCAATAACCGCTTGTAACTCATTTCGTGATAAGGGATGCAAACCGCTGACTGTTCCGGGACGATCGAGCGTATTTAACTGAATCATATCGGGGTTAATCTTAAGAACCGCTTGTTTTAGCAAATCCAATGCTTCTTTTGTATCGTTATAATCTTTTAACAAAAATATTTCCAGCCATATTTTTCCCGGG
>RZYK01000433.1 GCA_009930355.1 Campylobacterota bacterium
GAGATGTTTTTGCCAAACGCCTTTTGACTGAACATTAATATATTCAATCATTACCATCATGATAAACACAAAACCGGAGATCATGATGGATTTCAAAAATATTTTATAAAATTCTTCCACTGTCTTTTAGTGCTTTAATGACAACGAAACTACCCTTTTTAAATCCTTTAACAGCAGGTTGAATCTCATTTACTGCTTGAACTTCACCAAAAATAGTTTGCAGGGTATCTACAACCCTGAAGCCGGTTTTCTCCAATATGGCATAGAGTTCTTCCGTACCCCAAAAAACAGCATCGTTATAAAACATACTTTCGGCTTTATGTTTCAGGTATTCCTTACCTACAGGACTGTCTTTATCTACAAAACCCAGGATTAAAAATCCATTCTTTTTTAATACCCGGTATACTTCATTGAATGCCTGATAAATATCATCAACAAAACAAATAGAAGTGATCATGACCGCGCCGTTGATGGAAGCATTGGCATAAGGCAGTTTTTCCGCGACGGCATCCAACACTTCAATTCCTTTTTGCTTTGCTTTTTCCCGCATAGCCATTGAAGGGTCAACGCCTCGCTGAATTCCTAAAGGCGCAGCAAAAATACCACTCCCAATTCCAATTTCTATCACTCCGTCAACCTGCGGGAGTACATGCTTCACTGCATTTAATTCCGACAAAAATGCAAAGCGGTTGCGCACAAACCAGTTATCGTATTCGGTAATATGCGCATCAAAAGCAGTTGTTTTCGCCATAAAACGGGTTCTATTTATGCTTCAACTCGTAAAATACGCCTCTATCGAGGGTTTGTGTTATAATTTTCCCTTCTGCTTCCAGGGTGCCAAGGTATTTATTGATCTCATTCACATGAATACCCAACAGATGGTGTAAATCATCCAGGGTGCAGGGTCGACGCGCTATGGTTTCTAAAATGGTCGCGGCAATATCGCCACTATAGGAGGCAACTGCTGTTCTGCCCTGCACTGCTGCAATAATTTCGACATTCGGTAACTTCCAGTAATCAATAACCGCTTGTAACTCATTTCGTGATAAGGGATGCAACCCACTGACTGTTCCGGGACGATCGAGCGTATTTAACTGAATCATATCAGGGTTAATCTTAAGAACCGCTTGTTTTAGCAAATCCAATGCTTCTTTTGTATCGTTATAATCTTTTAACAAAAATATTTCCAGCCATATTTTTCCCGGG
>RZYK01000434.1 GCA_009930355.1 Campylobacterota bacterium
TTGAAGATGTGCTGATTGCACAAAAGCGTTAAATTTTATTTTTACATGTAAAGGAGAAACCATGCATAGACAAGCCATTTTAACACAGTTAGGGTATAGCGTCAGTGAAAATACATTAGCGCAACTGGAGCGCGTTATTGCCAATACTATAGGATTTGAGCATGTTGAGAAACATCTCATTACGCTGCACGATGCTCTAAAACCGTACTACTCTTTTGTAGCGCTTTCAAGCACGAAAGATTATTTTAAAATCAAAAATGAGGCGCACGATACTGAACTGGTAGATGAAGTCAATGAAATGATTACAAAATGGGCTACAAAATATAAAATCACATTGGAAAAAGTTCCTAACAAAAATACGTATTACGTTATAGGTTACAAATAATTAAAGGCAAAGAATGACAAAACTAAAATATGGAATCATAGCATCAGTTGTGGTAGCGGCTTTAGCGGCAACACCTTTTGTTGTTTCACAAAAAATTGATGCATCGCTCAAAGAAAAAGCGACGCTTTTAGAGCAAAACGGTTTAAAATCAGAAACGTTAAGCAAAACGGGTTATTTAACAACACAAAGAACTTTTAGCCTTGAAGTGGCAGACGGAAAAAAGGCACGCGATTTTTTACTCGCACAATTGGTTGATAAAAATGCACAGTATAAACTTTTTGCAAAAGCGCTTAAAGAAGAGACAGAAGCTGGTATTAATGAGGCATTAAATGGCTTGAAATTTAAAGGTGAGATGGTTCATAGTAATTTGTTGCTAAGCGATGTTAAGGTTACACTGACACTTAATGAACTACCAACGGCTGTTCAAGAAAATCTTCTTCAGGATAAAGAGGCTAGTGCGCTTATTTTACCTCTTTTAACACGGGGTGTTTTAGGGATTGACATGCTTTTTGGCAATGATGAAGCGCTTAAAGAGCTTAAACTTAAAGATATTCAAGAAGAGCTTAAAGTCGAGGGTGGAACAGTGAATGTGAATACCAAAGACCATACCTTAAAGCTCAATCATCGTGGAGAGAGTGTCTATGGAAGTTTTGGGGTAGGCCATCAGCTTATTTTAACAGATATGGAAATGATGAAATCTAAAAGTGAACTCAAAGACTTTATCTATAACTTTACCTACAATAATGAATTTAACAACAAAGCAGATTTGAGTATTGGAAATTATGCGCTTGAAATTAAAGATGAATATACCAATCTT
>RZYK01000128.1 GCA_009930355.1 Campylobacterota bacterium
GGTAAGTCAAGAACTCAATTTTGTGTTTAATGATGCGATTGCGTTTGTAAGAAAACACCGTTTTGAGTATATCACGGTGGATCATCTCTTTTTTGCCCTCTTAAGCAATGAACACATTATTCATTTACTTCAAGAAGCTGGGCTAAGCATTGCTTTTTTAAAACGCTCGATGGAAAAATACTTTGCAGCACATCCTCAAGTTGTTCCCAGTGATGAAAATTATGAGCCCGCAGAAACGCTTGCTCTTTCTCGTGTCATTGAATCAATGATGTTACATGTAAAGAGTGCAGGAAAAACAGAAGCGAGCGTGTATGACCTTTTAATTGCGATGATGGATGAACAAAATGCCTTTTGTGTCTCCTTGTTAATGCAACATGGTGTGGATAAGTTAGTGATTATTGAAGAGGTGACAGCGCTGAGTATTCCTGAGGAAAAAGCAGAGCACAATGTGGAAGAAAAAGAGAGTGCACTTTTGAAATATACTATTGATTTAATTGCTCTTGCGAAAGAAAAGCAGATTGATCCGCTGATTGGAAGGGTTGATGAGCTGAAACGAATGATGCAGGTCTTGTGTCGAAGAAAGAAGAATAATCCTTTGCTTGTGGGTGAACCAGGAGTTGGTAAAACGGCTATTGTTGAGGGATTGGCGCTTTATATTAGTGAAAATAGGGTGCCTGAAATTTTAAAAAATACCCCTGTGTATGCACTGGATATGGGCGCGTTAATTTCAGGGACAAAGTATCGAGGAGATTTTGAAAAGCGCCTCAAAGAGATACTTGTAGAACTTGAAGCGCAAAAAGGGGCTATTTTATTTATTGATGAGATTCATACGATTGTGGGGGCTGGTGCAACAGGAGGCGGTTCTATGGATTTATCGAATCTCTTAAAACCCGCCCTTGCTTCTGGAAAAATGCGCTGTATTGGGGCAACCACTTATGGAGAATTTCGTAATTTTTTTGATAAAGACAAAGCCTTAAGCCGTCGTTTTGCAAAAATTGATGTTTTAGAGCCGAGCCTTGAAGATGCATTTGCGATTGTCAAAGGGCTTAAAAGTCATTACGAGGCACATCATGGGGTGAAGTATTCTAATGATGTAATTAAAGCCTCCGTGGAATTAGCTAAAAAATACATCAGCGATAAATTTTTACCCGATTCGGCGATTGATTTGATTGATGAAGTGGGTGCCTCATTTCATTTATCAAAAAAGCGTAAAAAAGTGGTGGAGCTCTCAGATCTTGAGTCCGTACTCTCAAAAATCGCCAATATTCCTAGTCGCAGTGTGAGTCAAGATGAGGGCGAAGTGATGGCTCATTTAGAGGCACATTTAAAGGCTAAAATTTTTGGGCAAGATAGGGCGATTGAAGCTTTATGTAAAGCCATTAAGCGAAGCCGTGCAGGGCTTGGAAATCCCACATCTCCTATAGGCTCTTTCTTATTTGCAGGGCCTACGGGTGTGGGAAAAACGGAAGTGGCAAAGCAATTAGCGTATGAGCTTGGTGTTCATTTTGAGCGTTACGATATGAGTGAGTATATGGAGAAACACACGGTGAGTCGTCTTATTGGTGCCCCTCCTGGTTATGTGGGGTATGATGAGGGTGGTCAGCTTTCTGAGGCGATTAAAAAACATCCTTATTGTGTGCTTTTACTTGATGAAATCGAAAAAGCACACCCTGATATGCTTAATATTTTATTGCAAATTTTTGATAGTGCGACTTTGACGGATAACAATGGCACTAAGATTGATTTTCGCAATGTTGTTATTATTATGACTTCTAATTTAGGAACGAAAGAAGCTCCAACGATGGGCTTTACTAAAAGTGAGACGTCTCGTACGGATGAGGCGATTAAAGCCTTTTTTGCGCCAGAGTTTCGAAACCGTTTGGATGAGGTGATTCATTTTGCACCACTCAGTGAAGCAGTGATGGTCAATATTGTTGAGAAATTCTTAAAAGAACTCTCTGAACAGCTCAAAGATAAAAATGTCACCATTGAGGCAACGCTTGCGGCTAAAAAACAGCTCGCAACGGAGGGGTACAGCAAAGAAATGGGTGCTCGTGTGATGCGACGCATGATTCAAGAACAGATTAAAACGCCCCTTGCAGAAGAGGTACTTTTTGGCAAGCTCAAGCACGGTGGTGTATGCACGATTGATGTGAAATCTAAAAAATTAGTCTTTAGTTACAGCGGTGGCAACTAAAATTCTTATTCCACAGCTTCATCCAAAGGATTTTACCTTTCCCAATCCTTTGGATGCGAGTGATGAGGGGCTTTTGGCGTGGGGAGGAGATCTCTCTTGTGAGCGCTTAGTACGAGCTTATCAACACGGTATTTTCCCATGGTTTAATGAACATGACCCTATTTTATGGTGGTCTCCTAATCCTCGTTTGATTCTTTTCCCTGATGCGATAAAAATCAGCAAAAGCCTTCACAAAAGTAGGAAACATTTTGAGATACGCTATGACACGCATTTTGAAAAAGTGATGCGTTTGTGTTTGGAAACACGTCTGCAAAAAGGACAAAAGAGCTGGATTAGTGAAAAGCTGATTGAGGCGTTTTGTGCTTTACATGTAAAAGGCTTAGCACACAGTGTGGAGACGTTTTTTGAGGGAGAACTTGTAGGTGGGCTTTATGGACTTTACCTTGGGGGTGTTTTTTGTGGCGAGTCGATGTTCTCCACCAAACGTGATGCTTCCAAAGCTGCTTTGGTGGGGTTGTGTGAGAAAATAAGTGCTTTAGGTGGGGATTTTATTGATTGCCAGTTGCCCACTGAACATCTTAAATCTTTGGGTGCCTGTGAAGTTTCACGGGAAGTTTTTTTAAACAAATTGCGTGAAAGTTTAGAAAATACCGCTTCGCAAGCGTGGTAAAGATTGATATATGTCAAAGAAATTTTTATGGAAAAAGGAGTATTATACTCCCTTTAGGAAAACGGCGGTGAACCCTTAGGGTTCAAGTTCAAACTTTTAACTTTTATTTTATGTTTCGTCTTCATTGAAACCATAAATGGAAAACAAAAGGATGGAAAACGAGTTTTCAGAGTTTGTGATGGTTTCATCATAAATGGTTTGCGCAAGCACAATGTATCTGAAAATAGGAAAACAAAGAAATGGAAAACAAAAATGGAACACACACAACACTACCTTTTTACCTCTGAAGTGGTAAGCCCAGGACATCCTGATAAATGTGCGGATATCATCGCTGATAGCATTGTTGATAACCTGTTAATTGCCGATAAAAATTCTCGTGTCGCTAGTGAGGTTTTTGTAGCGGGAAAGCATGTTATTATCGGGGGAGAGGTGAATACAAAGAGTATTCTTTCTTTTGTGGATTATGAGAAAATTGTCAAAGATGCACTGGCAAAAATTGGTTACGATGGTAAGTCAGCATTTACTAAAGAGCAATGTTTGCACCCTGATGAAGTTAAAGTGCAAGTTTTACTCAACCAGCAAAGTAGCGATATTAATCAAGGCGTGGATCAGAGCAGTGGTGAAATTGGTGCGGGTGATCAGGGAATTATGTTTGGATTTGCCTCCTGCGAAACCGCTGATTTTATGCCAGCAGCGATTACGTATGCGAGAATGCTTTGCGATAAAGTGTATCAATATGCACTGAAGCACAATCATAAACTGGGTGTGGATATTAAAACTCAAGTGACAGTAGATTATGGTACGAAACAAAATTTTGAAGAGTGTAAACCTCAAAAAATTCATACCATTGTTGTCTCTGCTCCCTCAAATGAGCATATGAGTATTGAAGAGGTACGTACACTCATTAAAGGATTAATTGACGATACAGGACTTCCTACGGATTTGTATGATCCAAATGATACGATTATTCATATCAATCCAACAGGGCGTTATGTTAATCACAGTTCATTGCATGATTCAGGACTCACTGGTCGTAAATTGATTGTCGATAGTTTTGGTGGGTATGCACCAATTGGTGGGGGTGCACAATCAAGTAAAGATTATACCAAAGTGGATAGAAGTGGACTCTATGCAGGCCGTTGGATTGCTAAAAATATCGTAGCAGCAGGATTGGCTAAAAAATGTTCAGTTCAACTTTCTTATGCGATTGGTGTTGCAAAACCCGTATCTGTTTCTGTGGATACTTTTGGTACGTACACCAGCGTGAGTGATGATGTTCTCTCAGAATTTGTCCTCAATACCTTTAGTTTAACCCCTCGTTGGATTACGGAAAAATTTGGTTTAGACAAGCCAAGTGAAGATACCTTTTTATATGCCGATGTTGCCGCCCGTGGACAAGTGGGACAGAGTGATTATCCATGGGAAAAACTTGACGCCGTAGAGCTTTTTAAAACCCTCAAAAAATAGATATTTTCTTTTTACATGTAAAGATGAGTGAGTCTCATCTTTACGGTAAAATAACTCCACTTTTACCACTATTTGCACTGTGATAAATGACTGTTTGATATTTCTTTGCGTAGTAGCGTAAGAGTAAATGTTGTAGTGTTTGCTCAATGGAAGGACTAAACCATGCATTGTTGCTGATGGCTATCATTTGTTTGGGATTTCCCTCAAAGAGCTTATCGGTTGTTGCTTCAAAACAAATAGCACTTCTAAATGGTATACCATTCACGAGAAAATCGTGTGGCTCTTTCGCTTTTTGGTAATCTTTTGCTCCATCAAAAAAAAGTTTATTAATGATTTCTACCATAAAAGCAGGAAAAGGAACCTCTTCGCCAAAAGGTACTAAAATAATTTTGTGAGCAGTATGCATTTCTTCATTGTGAAAAAAATACGATGAGTTAAAAAATCCTTCTTTTTCTTCATACGTTAACGCACCTGTAACAATAGCTATTTTCTTTGAATACGTCTTAAGTGCTTCAATGATCTTAGGCGCACGATTAAGGTAGAGAGGGAAAGCACTTTCTGGAAAAATAATGAGCTCTTTTTTCTCTTCAATCGCCTCTTCAATCAATCTAAAATTAAGGGCAATTGCCTCTTTTTGGTAGGCTTCATCCCATCGTTGCGATTGAGGAATATTCATAAGAGGTAAAGCAACATTAATTGCTGGTGGTGTTATAGACATAGACGTTTGCCACGATATTGCAAGAAAAAAAGGAATGATTGCGATAAGTTTATATCTTTTTGGAAATGCTTTTAGCAGTGTCAGTGCTCCCAATAAAGCTCCCAATGCGAGATGTGATGTTGAAAAATAAGTATCAAGAAGTGTGAGGTGAAGTTTGAGCCAATTAAAACCAAAAGGGTCTACAAAACTAATTCCAAAAAGTAAGGGTGCTTGTATATAAATGGAACGCCCAATTTTTGCGATACACCAAAAAAGTAGCGCATAAATGAGCGCAACGCCTAAAATGATAAAGGGAATTAAAAAGGATAGTTCATAATAAACAAAACTAAAACTAATCCAATAAAACCATAAAAGTCCTATAAAAAAGCCACTCCAAAACCACACTACACGATTTTCGCCTAAGAGTAGGTAAAAACCAATGATTGCCAAAAGAGAATTGAGTGTTAAAATGGTGATGTGAAAATAATTCAAGTAGATAAAGGCACTTAGGCAAAAGGCTATAAGAAAGGCTTTTATTATATAAATGCGGGTAAAATAAATATCAAAAATTTTTTTTACAAAGGATTTCCATGCAAGGTTCTGCAAGTTTAATTTCGTCTTTACTTCCACTCGTTGTTCTTTTCGCAATTTTTTATTTTCTTGTGATTAGACCCCAACAAAAACAGGTTAAAAAACACAAAGAGATGATTGATGCCCTTAAAAAAGGTGATAAAGTCATTACCAATGGTGGATTAATCTGTGAAGTTGTCAAACCTGAGGAGGATTCTATCAAAGTTAAGCTTAATGATGAAGGGATGGTTGTTAAGGTTTCACGCGATTATATTTCAAAGAAAATCGATGAGTAGTGGTAAATTGAATTACCGTTTAGTTATCTTTTTTATCGCA
>RZYK01000129.1 GCA_009930355.1 Campylobacterota bacterium
TAGATGGAAAAAGATATCGCTATTAAAGTCGAACACGTCAGCAAGTCCTTCAAACTGCCACACAACCGCCAGAGTTCGCTAAAAGGAACCCTCATAAATTTCATAGGAAAAGGTGATCGAACATATGAGACCCAAGAAGTACTCAAAGACGTGTCGTTCGATATTAATAAAGGTGACTTTTTTGGCATAGTCGGGCGTAATGGCTCTGGCAAGAGTACTCTGCTCAAGATGCTGGCTGGCATCTATACGCCGTCGGCAGGTAATATAACCGTCAACGGTTCACTGACACCTTTTATCGAACTCGGCGTCGGTTTTAACCCGGAACTCACTGGCCGTGAGAATGTTTTCCTCAACGGTGCACTACTCGGTTTCAATGAAAAAGAAATGAGTGGTATGTATGGTGATATTGTTAGCTTCGCTGAGCTTGAACGTTTCATGGACCAAAAACTCAAAAACTATAGCTCAGGAATGCAGGTTCGTTTAGCGTTTAGTATCGCAATTCGGGCGCAAAGTGACATTTTACTTCTCGATGAGGTGCTAGCCGTGGGAGACGAAGCGTTTCAGAGAAAATGCTATTCATACTTTGCTGAAATGAAACGCAACAAAAAAACGGTCGTACTTGTTACGCACTCGATGGACTCAGTACAACAGTTTTGTGATAGAGCGCTACTCATCGATAAAGGGCATAAGACGGAGACAGGCACACCGCGATATATTGCACAAATCTATAGGGAGCTTAATAGTGAAGAGGGAATAACAATACAAAATAACGACAAGAATAAAACATTTAAAAATAAAAAACGAAACGAAACGGAATTCATAGGGGTTAAAGTAGACTTTACGCAGAATGATAGCGAATTAAACTTCAAAATTAAGCTAAATGCTAAGCAAGAGCTGGAAGACCCTATTGTTGCATTTGAAATATTTAAAGATAACGGAGAGCCTTTAATTCGCTGGGTTAGTGATGAGAATGCTAGCGAGGAGATAGTGTTACAACCTGGCAGAATGACGCAGATTAATATTAAACTACAAAATATTTTTCCTATAGGAGCCTTCTCGGTTAGGGTTCAGATACGCAAACGTGACCGTTCAAAAGATTATGGGATATTTAATGATATTGTAGAATTTAATTTAAAAAATACCACCCCCTATATTCATAACACGTTATGGCAACCGAATATTATGTCGGCCGTTAAAGAAACCGATGAGCAATAGAAAGAAACTTCAAAAAATTATAGATAATGGCTACGGCGTACGTAGTGGCGCATATTCTGGAATAAGCCAGAATATATCTATGTATATGGACGGCAACGGAGAATATCAGTATCAGTTTACTGGTGAAGAAACGGACGATACCTTATCCCGCATACTCAAGGTGGATATGATGAGCGACGATAGCGTTGATGAAGGTGAAATATCAAAAAGGCTATTTGGAGATTTACCAAAATTGTCTCATGACTCTGAAATTGGTTATTACAGTGACTTATACATTGGATATGTGCAAGAAGGTAGTTTTAGACAAGAAGGTAGTTCAGGAGGCATGACCACATGGCTACTAAATGAGCTATTACGTACTAAAAAAATCGACGGTGTAATACACGTTAAGCCAGTAGATCCAAAACAAAATGACGGGATTCTGTTTGAGTATGCGATTTCCCGTAGTGAACAAAATATCCGTGACGGTGCAAAGTCTCGGTATTATCCCACGGAGTTGTCAAAAGTAATTAAGATTGTCAAACAAAGTCCAGGAGAATATGCAGTAGTTGGTATTCCAGAGTTTATAACTGAACTTCGTTTACTTGCGCAAGAAGATCCTATCGTAAGAAAACGAATCAAATACATGCTTGGCATCGTATGCGGTCATCAAAAGACTGCGAAATATGCAGAAGCTCTTGCATGGCAGTGTGGAATTGAGCCAGGCGATTTACAAGCAATTGATTTTCGCGTCAAACAACCCAATAGTAGCGCTTCGAATTATTTACATAAGTTCACAGGTATAAAGAATCAAAGCAATGTGTCAATACTTAAAACACACGCAGAGTTATTCGGTGAGGTTTGGGCGTATGGGTTTTTTAAATCAAAATTCTCAGATTATACGGATAATGTATTTAATGAAACAGCTGACGTTGTGTTTGGAGACGCGTGGTTGCCACAATATGACATGGATGGTAGAGGTAATAATATAATAATTGTACGCAACAATGATATAGCAAATATAATAAGCGAAGCCAATAAGGCTAATCGACTTGTGCTCGATAGAGTAGATGCAGAAGTAATCAAAGAGTCTCAAAGAGGCCTCATTCACCATGCACGAGATGAATTGGGCTACAGACTATATATTCAGAAAAATCAAGGTAAGTGGATACCGAAAAAAAGAATACAGCCCTCAAACAATCTTTCAGCCCACCGAAAGAGAGTGCAAGATATTCGATTAGAGATGGCGACAATAAGTCATATAAAATACCAACAAGCGTTAATGTTTAAAGAATGGTCACATTTCGAAGAATCACTCAGACCGTACACTGAGCAGTATCAGAAGCTATATTCCCTAACATCTGAAAATTCCCATGAAGACCTGATCAATGAAAGCATGATTAGCAGGGTACGAAAAAAGGTGCGTATACGATCTCGTGTAAGGGCAGCGAAACATTCAACAAGTCAATTAATACGTGTGCGAACGCGTCTCAGAAGAATACGTAGTGTATTCAAGAAGAAGCATAAAGAACGACTTTACGATAGCGTAACGGGTGCAATTTTAACCCTGACTGGTTATTTCAACTATGGTAATATATTGCAAAGGTACGCGCTACAAGAAATACTCCGACAGAATAATAAATACTATATATCTATAGCACGAGAACCTATTAGTCTACATGGTGAAGAGAAGAGAAAATATATTCATACACATAGATTTATTGAACAAAACATTGTCAGAAGACCATTTGACAAGATAGATATGAATTCATACAGTGCTTTTGTGGTCGGGTCTGATCAGGTTTGGAGAAGATGGGGCACCGGAGATGAAAAGGACGAACTTGGCTACTTTTTTCTTGATTTTTTGCCGAGTAATTTAAATACAAAACGAGTATCATATGCAGCAAGTTTTGGGTATGACCGTATAGAGAAATCAATGAGTGATGGTTTCATTAAGTACATCAAACCCTATGTAAGGAAATTTGATGCCATATCGGTCAGAGAAGACTCTGCAGTACAAGAAGTTAAGCGTGTATGGGGTGTTAACGCTAAGCATGTACTTGATCCTACTTTATTACTGAAGGCTGAGGATTACGACTCACTAATTGAGGAGTCTGCAAGTAGGCTAGATACTAGTCCAGGGATCTTTTCATATATTGTAATAAGCGATAATCAAAAACAAGGTGTGCTGGACGCTATTACGAAAGAGACCGGCTTACTTGCAGGGGTTATACAGCTGGACAATACAGACATAACACCACCAGTAGAACAGTGGCTGAAGAATTTTAGAGATTCTCAATTTGTCGTAACGGACTCATTCCACGGTATGGTATTTTCTATACTGAATAAGACCCCATTTATCATACTAGAGAGTGAAGCAGGCGGAGCAGCCAGAGTCACAAGTTTGTTGACTAGTCTAGGTCTTGAGAAAAGATTTATTCGACGTACTAGAATGGATGCTTTCCAAAACGAAGGTATAGGCACGCTAGGCAATATTGATTGGGCTGTCGTAGAAAAAAAACTAGGTCTGTTAAGAAAAGAAAGTATCGACTGGCTAATTGGATCATTGACCGGTGGATAGATTAAAAAAATGCTGAATAAACTAAGTTTACTAGTCATAAAAGTTAGCAAACCAGGATTGTGTTAATATTAATATAATGAAGCAGACTAGTTTGGTTTCGGTTGTAATCCCCTGTTATAACTACGGTAAATTCCTAAGGCAAGCTGTCGAAAGCGTCTTATTACAGACCCATAAAAATATTGAAATGATCATAATCAATGATGGATCTACGGATAGTACCGATGCTATAGCAAAATCATTGCTAAAGAATAAAACGATTAAGTACATTACTCAAGAAAATACAGGTATAGTAGCCGTAAGAAATCGAGGTATCGAAGAGGCGAAGGGTGACTATATCGTATTTCTTGATGCTGACGATTATATCGACGCTAATTATATAGAGGAGACTCTAAAGGTCGCTTTGATTCATAAAGCAGACATAGTTTACACCGATTTTAAGAAGTTTGAGGCAAGTACCGATACCAGTGACTTTCCAGATTACTATTTTGAGGAACTAAAGAACCATAACTATATTCACATGAGTAGCCTTATAAGGAAAGGTGCAATTGGACCAATTCGTTTTGATGAAAATCTTTCCACTGCCTCCCACGAAGATTGGGACTTTTTCTTGGATTTGTGTGCTAACGGAGCTAAAGCAGTAAAATGTAGCTCTTGCTACCTACATTACAGAATCCACCACAGCTCACGGAATAATACGCAACTCAAAAGAAAAGACCACAGAGATTACATTGATGTCTATCACTATGTAATCAAAAAACATATAGATGCTGGCCGTGCACCATACTTTGAATATCTTGCTGGTTATGTTTTCGCAGACTGGTTTGCGTCAATAGATAACGATTACAACAAACTACAGGCAGAATACGACCGTACTAAGAATGACTTA
Organism: Campylobacterota bacterium; assembly: GCA_009930355.1. Lineage (GTDB taxonomy): Bacteria > Campylobacterota > Campylobacteria > Campylobacterales > Sulfurospirillaceae > Sulfurospirillum. The sequence goes on from RZYK01000129.1 coordinate 4,662, forward strand.
ATAAAAGTAACCGCTGATTATATCGGTATTCAACAATCCCGTGATTACCGAATTGGAAAGATGTCACTCATCCCGATTCGAAAAACAAAAAAAACCTTTAGTAAAATAAGAGAAAAAGTCAATTCAATACAATCGGTGGTACAGGCATATCGTTACGATAATAAATATAACACTGAGTTAAAACAGTTCACGAAGCTAGCTAATAATAAGCGACCAGCTCGATTTGCGGTGATTATTCATCTTTACTACATTGATAACTGGCCACTCTTTAGGAAAAAAATATCATTATTAAACAAGCAAGAATTTGATCTATACATTACATTACCAAAACAAAATAGGCCATTTATTAAAACAATAAATAAAGATTTTCCTAAAGCTCAATGCTTTATCGTTCCTAACCGTGGACGTGACGTGCTACCCTTTATAAAAGTTGCCAGAACACTTAATAGCGTTGGGTATAAATATATTTTAAAGCTTCACTCAAAGAAATCAACACACTGGGGCGGTGGCCAGGATTGGCTCGAAAGTATGCTCGAAAGACTTATACCAGAAAGTAAGAGATTGCAGAAAGAAGTTTTTGAAATTCTGGAACAAAACAACTCAGGCATAGTAGGGCCTAGCGGAGTATATTATCCTCTCACTGTAAACTTTCCCGCTAATAGTGCACATATGAGCGACATCGTTACAGATCTTTATAATAAAGAGATTTCTCAACAGGTATTGTCAAAAGATAGAGACTCCTACGGTTTTTACGGAGGAACAATGTTTTGGGCAAAACTTGATGCAATCGAGCCATTGCTTAATTACGGAGCATCTCGATTCGAGAAGGAGGCGGGCCAAATTGACGGTACCTTTGCCCATGCACTTGAGCGTATGTTCTGTATTCAATCAGAGATAGAAGGTAGAAAAATGTACGCGTTAGATTTAAAATCAGTCCATCAGATTAGCTACAAATCCGAAGATATTCCTGAATGGTCTGAGTTGCAACATAAAAAATGATTTTGGTTGCAACGGCAAGTGTATATCATACAGTGCAACTGTGTGGTAACGGGATGCGATTACCAATAGCGTTCATCAACAAGCGCTGTACTATAAATATAGTATCAGTATGATGAATGTAAATTACTATTTTTTATTTTTTGTTCTGTGCTCAAGAGACGCATTCTTCCGAAATTCATGATCGTTATAATATTTGAGCGAATTATAACGACCAGCCTTTTCGGCAAAATTGTATGCGGGAGAAAACATCATAAACTTTATCTTTGCTTT
>RZYK01000130.1 GCA_009930355.1 Campylobacterota bacterium
GTGGACTTAAAAAGGTCATAATTGCCCGTGACCAAATTAAATTCACGAAATAAAACCATTTTTTTAAGACTCTCATCAATCTGATACGCAGGTTGTTGGTTATGGTATAGCGAAGAAAAATAGCGTTCTACATAATGTGCATCGAGATTATTACATGCTTTGTGCGAGTAAATACCTTGCGTAGCTATTTTAAGCACCTTAGAAGAAACATCGGTGGCTAAAATTTTAATATCATATGTTTTATCACGGGGTAAATGTTCTTTAAAGAACATAGCAAGACTGTAAGGCTCTTCACCCGAAGAGCATGCTGCAGACCAAATACGCAATTTTCCACCACGTTGTTCTAAAATCTCATGAAGCTTCTGCTTTAAAAACTCCCACTGTTTTGCTTCTCGAAAGAAAGAGGTGACATTCGTTGAAATCAAGGAAGAGAGGTACTCAAGCTCCCCACCCCGTTTATCAGCAACTAAAAAATCATAATATGCCCCAAAACTTTCTAATCCTAACTGCTTCACACGCTTAGCGAGTCTGGCTTGCACAAGATAAATTTTGTGCTCCCCCAAAGAGATACCAATGTGCTCATAAATAAAGGCTTGAAAAAGCATAAACTCCTTACGCTTTAACACAAGCCTTTCCATCAGTACAACTCTTCAACATTTAAAATAAGCGCAATTTCACCATTTCCCATCACGGCACCGCCACTAACACCCTCTGTTTTGGATAAAAACGATCCTAAGGTTTTAATCACCACTTGCTGTCTACCTACTAGTTCATCCACCAAAAGCGCAAACTTTCCTTTCCCATTTTCAATGCACACCAGTGTACACTCCCATGGCATAAGAGAGCTCTCATCGAGTTCTAAAACACGACTGAGACGCACAATGGGAAGCAATTCAGAACGCAATTGGACAAACTCTTCTTTGCCTCCTGCTATATGCACATTTTGCTCAAGAGGACGAAATGATTCTGTAATGGAAAGCGTTGGAATAATAAAAATTTTCTCATTGGAACGCACTAACATACCATCAATGATAGCTAAGGTTAAAGGAAGCACAATACTAAAAGTTGTACCAATACCCTCTTGCGAACTAATGTCTACCTTGCCTCGCACCCCTTCAATGGCAGTTCTTACCACATCCAAACCAACCCCTCGTCCTGAAATATCACTGATGGTATCGGCGGTTGAAAAGCCAGGTTGCATAATCAGCCCATAAATTTGTGCGTCACTGAGCAGTTCATCTTTCTCTACAATGCCCCGCTCTAAGGCTTTTTGGTACACTTTAGCCTTATTAATACCCCGTCCATCATCTCGCACTTCAATAATAATACTGCCACCTCGATGATACGCACGCAAAGTCACATTACCCTCTTCGCTTTTGCCTGCTTTTTTTCGCTCTTCAGGGCTACTCTCAATGCCATGATCTATGGCATTCCGAATAATATGCACCAGTGGATCAGAGAGTGCTTCAACCATTGTTTTATCAATCTCAGTCTCTTCTCCCTCCAAGCTTAAATGTATTGGCTTATTGACTTTTTTAGAAGAATCCCGCACCACACGTTTCATCTTCTCAAAGGTATCACGAATAGGCACCATGCGTAAACCCATCACACGATTTTGAATTAAACGGGTAATTTTAGAGAGATTTTCAATAGTTTTAGAAACTTCTGCATCTTGAACTGCCTTAATTTTGGCATTTTCACCTAAACAGTTCTGCGCAATCACCAACTCACCAATAGAATCAAACAGTTCATCCAGTTTTTGTGCATCAATTTTAAGAAAGTTTTTGCTCACCACGCTGCTTTTAATACTTTTGCTCTCCTCTTTGGCACTGCTTGATTCTGCGATCAGAGGTTCATCAACTTTAACGCTCTCTCTCTCTTTAGAATCACTCCGTGGCAAAGCAATAGCTTCAACGTGAAACTCCTCTTCTTCTAAAAAAGCAAAGACATCTTCGATATCTTCTTTGCCCTGAGTCGTTGCAACATAGAGCGTCACGTTTTGAAGACAATTGTGTTCCACATCAAACTCTTCTGACTCTAAAAAGGTTGGGGTTTTCCAAAAAGAAGCAAGAATACGGCTTACATGTAAAAGATTTTTGAAGAAAAGAAAATGATCAAACCCTCGTAAATAGATATCGCTATCAAGGGTTAAGACAACTTTAAAAAGAGCTTCATTTTCATGAAGTTGTGCGAAAAAAGAGCTCTCTTCTGGCACGGGAGAAGCACAAAAATGCTCATTGTCAAATTCAAGCGTAACATCGTTAACGCCCGATTCTAAGACAATTTTAGGCTCTTTTAAATTAACCAATAACGCTTGAATTTTTTGCAAACAAACCTCATACATAAGAGGCAACTCCGCACGCTCTTCCACATCACAGCCAAGGGTTTCTTTAATAACACTCACACTCTCTAAAAAGAGATCAACATGCTCACTATTCGGAATGGCTTCTGCGTTTCTAAAGAAATCCAAAATATCTTCAAAATGATGCACAAATTCACCCAGGCGTGAAAAATTAAACGCATTAGCACTCCCCTTAAGGGTATGAACGCCTCTAAAAATCTCATTTAAAAGCTCTTTATTGCTCGCTTCCTCTTCATAATTGACAATATCGACATCCATTTTTTCAATGATCTCATTCGCCTCTTCAATGAAAATTTGTCGTAATTTTTCTCTACTCATGCGCTATCCAATACATTGTCCCAAAGCTTTCAAGTTCAAGATTCATGGTTTCAAAAAAATCAATTTTAATGGAGGGTTTTTGGCGTTTCACCCAAAAAAGGAGCGCAAAGAGTGCAGAAGTTGTTGGTACGCCATCTTTACCATGCAACAAAACAATCTCTTCAATATAATTGAGTCGGTCTTGAACAAATGTTTTAAGGCTTTTCACCTCTTCAAGATCCATTTCAATGTCGAGTTCTAATACATCTCCATCTATATACATAACACACCCTTTTTAAAAACCAAAATCACACAATGCTTTAGAATCTTTACATGTAAAAAGGTTTTTACATGTAAAGAGCGACTAAAACTCTTTTAAATCATCCTCATTTAAAGGAAAGACCTCTTCGTTACTCTGTTTTGAAGAAGAAGTGGGTGCTTTCATTTTCTTATTAGGAGTCATGCTCAAGCGTTTTGGAGGCATACTTAAGGTTGAAACACTTTTAGAGGTGTTTGACATTTTAACTACTGGACGCTCTTTTCCCATATCATACCCTGCTAATGCTGCAATTTCAGCGACACTCTCCAACATGGAGATTGCTTGTGCATTGAGCTCTTCTGCCGCTGCTGCTGTCTCTTCAGAAGCTGAGGCATTTTGTTGGGTAATCTGATCAACCGAACCCATTGCAGTGGCTATTTGATTCATACCCTCAGCTTGCTCTTTGGCAGAAATGGCGATTTCACCAATCAAATCAGAAGTTTTTTTAATGCTCATTAAAATCTCACCAAAAGAGGCTTTGGTACGGTTTGCCACTTCAGTACCCATTTTGACCTGATCAATGCTCGCTTCAATAATACCTGTAATCTCTTTAGCGGCATTCGCACTACGCTCTGCTAAATTTTTAACCTCTTCAGCAACCACGGCAAAACCTAAACCATGTTCACCCGCCCGTGCCGCTTCCACTGCGGCATTGAGCGCAAGAAGATTGGTTTGGAAGGCAATTTCATCAATGGTTTTAATAATTTTGGCTATTTTTTGAGACGAATCGGTAATTTTCTCCATGGCAACCATAAGGTCTGCCATTTGCTCATTGCCTTGACGTGCGGCATCATTGGAGTGTTGTGCTAGCAAATTCGCTTCACGGCTGTTGTCCGCATTTTGATTATTACTAGCCGTTGCCTCTTCAATGGTCGCACTTACCTCTTCCACACTGCTTGCTTGCGAACTTGCGCCTTCTGCCAAAGAAACAGAAGCGGAACTAATTTGCTCACTCGCACTGACCACCTGCGTGGTTCCCTCAGAGAGTGAACGCACTGAATTAGTCACAATTTTCACAATACTTCGAATCATATAAAGTGCAATCAAAACACTAAGAACTAATGCAATCGCTAAACCTACCATCATTACATTCGAAGCAATGCTGAGAGAATTAGTCGATTCATTGGAAAGTTCATTCACATTGGATAAACCAAGATCAACAACCGTTTGTGCTGCATTGAGGACATCGACTGCCACTTTTGTCAAAACGACTGCCTCTTTAGCAACTTCTTGCATAATGGCTTCAAAGCCTTTTAAGGAAGTCTCATAGGTTTTTGCTGCCGTTTCAATCACTTTTAAATCCGCTAACTCCTCCGCATTAGAAGTATTTGCTTTCATACGTTCTAAGAGTTGATAAAGGGGAACAAATTTTTGAATAGCCCCTGCAATCATCTCCGTATCATTTTTAATTTGTGCTCTTTGTCCATAAACCCTTGAATAGGTAATAATTTCAACGACCTGTTGCATCTGTTGTATTTTTTCATTGCGCTCAAGTAGTTTTGAAACAGGTACTTTCTCCGCCATCTCTACTTTAAGCTTTTTATCCTGATTTGCTAAGTATTGTTCTGTATTTTTTAAAAACGAAGCGGAGGCTTCACCCATCACACCATCTAAAACTTTACGCTTTAACAAAGCTTTTTCAATACGTTCAGAAGAACTCATATACTCTGCCAAACCTTTTGAAGCCACTTTTTCATTCTCGAGCAATCTTGTTAAATGATACTTTTGTCCCAAAGCTTCCGCTTGTGCTAACGCATTTTTAAGCTCTAAAAAATTCTTTTTAGCATTGGCCAAAGAAGCTTCATCTTCTCGGTAAACATACCCTCGCATGTCATAACGTATTTGATTGGCTAATTTAAAAATAGTACTTGCAAGTGAAACCTCAGTAACATAAATATCTGAAAGTTTTGTTGCATTTTGTGATGCTGTGCGCATGTTCATCACACCAATGGCACCTAAAACCACCATAATAAAAACTAATATACCAAATCCAAGAGAAATTCGTTTGCCTAACGTCATTGAACTACCCATTGTCTATCCTTTATCGCTTGCTGTTTTACTGAGATTTTGTACCATACTAAGTTCTTCATCGCCAAAAAGAGCCAGAAGATCTAAAATCATGACGACCTTTTGTTTATATTGCGCCATATTCTTAATAAATTTTGTGTCAATGTGCCCACCAAATTCAGGAGGTAAACTTAAATGTTCATCGTCAACATTAATGACCTCTTCAACCTTATCCACAATAAAACCAATCTGCTTTTCATCGAGTTTAATAATCACTATGGCTGTGTACATCTGAGGAGGAATAGAGGGCATATCAAATTTCAAACGCATATCTACCACGGGAATAATGTTCCCCCGAAGATTCATAACACCTTGAATAAACTTCGGTGTTTTAGGAACAGGGGTTGTTTTCATCATCGCAATAATCTCTTTCACATCAGAGATATGCACCCCATAAACTTCATCTTCCAAATAAAAGGTCAAAAAGCGGTTGCTTGCAACCTTGCTCTGCCTACTTCTAGTATCTATCTCCATTGTCTATAACCCCAATACCATGTTGATCGCTTTGACAAGCTTTTCATCACTAAAAGGCTTCACCATCCAGCCTGTAACGCCAATGGCTTTACCACGCGCTTTCATTTCAGGAGAACTCTCGGTTGTCAGAATCAAAATAGGTCTGTTTTTAAATTTTTCATTGGATTTTAACTGCTCAGAGAGATCAAGTCCGCTCATTTGAGCCATGTTGATGTCACTAATCAATAAATCATAGGTTTCAGAGCCAGCAAGCAATGCGCTTAATAACTCTTCAGGATTGAGATACGTTGCAAACTCGATAAGACCTTTGCTAACCATCTCCTCAAGAGCCATTTGTGCTGTTGCTAGAATTGTTTTGGAATCATCCACCAAAATAACTCGTTTACTCACGGAAACTCCTTTAA
>RZYK01000435.1 GCA_009930355.1 Campylobacterota bacterium
ACGGGTGACAAATAACCATTACTAGAGTGCAACCTCTGTCTATTATAAAACACTTCGATATATTCAAATATAGCTTGATTAGCTTGGCTCCTTGTTTCAAATTTTATGTGATGCGTAAGCTCTGTTTTCAATGAGTGAAAAAAACTCTCTGCAACAGCATTATCATAACAATTTCCCTTAGCGCTCATGCTCTGAACGATACCATATTCTTTGAGTAAGGCTTTATGAGCATCGGAAGCATATTGACTTCCCCGATCGGTATGCCAGATAACACCCTGTGGAGGATTACGTTTTTTAAGTGCCATAAACAGGGCATCATTAACAAGTGTTGCACTCATATGCGCATCCATAGACCAACCAATCACTCTTCGTGAATATAAATCAATGACGATTGCTAAATATAACCAACCTTCTTGTGTTGGAATATACGTTATATCACCTACATACATTTGATTAGGGACAGAGGCATAAAAATCTTGTTGAATTCTATTAGGTGCAATAGCATAGGTATGATTGGAATTGGTTGTAAGCACTCTAAAACGACGTTTATTGCGACAACTTAGCCCAAGCTTTTTCATGATTCTGCCAATACGCCTACGAGAAATCATAAGACCATAGAGATGCTCTAGTCTTTTTTTCATACGGCGTGTGCCATAGGTTTGATAGGTTGCAAGAAAAATATCTTTGATCATGTTGTTTAAAAGAAAATCCTCTTGTTTTTCAATAGGAAGCCATCGATAATAACAATTACGTGAAACCCCTAATAATCGACACATATGTGCAATATTAAACTCATTGCGATGCTCTTTAATCCAGGCATACTTCAGTGAGCTTCTTTCGCGAAGAACGCCGCTGCCTTTTTTAAAATATCTCTCTCCATCTTCAACTTTGAGTTCTCTTTACGAAGTCGTCGATTCTCTTCTTCAAGACTCTCTTTGGGTGAATTATTAGTAGTTCGGTTCGGTAATTCAGAAATTAAGTGATGCTTTTTCCTATAATCTCGTAGCCATGCATACAGTGTTTTATCACTCATCCCTAAATCTTGTGCTATTTGATAGGCTGATTTTTCACTATTGAGGGCTAATTGTATTGTTGAATCTTTAAACTCTTGTGTATATTTATGAGCTTTGTTGACCATCTTATGAATCCTTCCTTATTATGTAGAAATCTTATCATTTCTATGTCCCAATAAGTGT
>RZYK01000436.1 GCA_009930355.1 Campylobacterota bacterium
CATCCACAGCCTTTACATGTAAAGGTTGGTTGTAAGGTTCTTCCAGCGGTTTTAGGAGCCAATCCGCCACATAGACATTACTTAAAAGATAAAAAAGAGTGGCATTGGCAAGGAAAAAAAGACGAAATCTTTTAGCATACATAGCGGCAAAAAAGAAAAGAAGGATAAACACACCTGGTGGTAACACCAGATATGTAAAGAGTTTAGAGAGAATGTAGAGGGTATTCATCAGAGCATAAGGGCGCTGCGCTCACCCTCTGTAAGTTCACCGATGACATAGCCATCGCTATTTTGTAAGATAGCATCCACATTTTCAGGACTCACCACTAAAATCATACCCACACCCATGTTAAAGGTACGGTGCATTTCACTCTCTTCAACGTATTGGCTCATAAAATCAAAAATAGGAAGGGTTTTGATTTTAGATTTGTAGACACGTGCTTGTAAGCCCTCAGGCAAGACACGAGGTAAGTTCTCGATAATACCACCACCTGTAATGTGTGCTAAAGCGTTAATGTTTTCTTTAAGGGCTTTAAAGAGTTTTACGTAGATGCGTGTAGGTGTTAAAAGTGTTTCAATGAGGGGTTTTCCGTTAAACTCTGTTTCAAAGGTGTAGCCTAATTTATCAAAAAAGATTTTACGTACCAGTGAAAAACCATTGGAATGGACACCTGAACTTGGCAACGCAATGAGAACATCACCTTCTTTAACATGGGGGAGACGATTCATCTCATCTTTTTCTGCGATACCCACTGCAAATCCTGCAAGGTCGAAATCTTTACCATGGTACATGCCTGGCATTTCAGCCGTTTCACCACCAATCAATGAACATTCTGCTTGAATACAGCCCTGCGCAATTCCCTTGACAATATTCACAGAAGCGTCAATCTCAAGTTTGCTCATGGCGTAATAATCCAAAAAGAAAAGCGGTGTTCCAAAGTTACAAATCAAATCATTTGCACACATAGCAACCAAATCAATACCAACAGTATCGTAAATACCTGAATCAATAGCAAGTTTGAGTTTGGTACCCACACCATCGGTTGCACCTAAAATAACAGGTTTTTGGTAACCCGTGGGAAGTTCATACGCACCAGCAAATGAACCAATGCCTCCAATGACATTTTTATCAAAGGTAGATTTTACAAGGGGTTTAATATTTTCGACAAATTGGTTTCCTGCGTCTATATCGACA